>NZ_CBFFRL010000876.1:0-78 GCF_965644215.1 Phytobacter sp. V69 | reverse complement strand
AGGCGCGAATTCAGATAATAAGTGCAACGCTCGGACATGATTGTGGAGAGTGTAGGAGGAAGGGTTAACTACCGATAA
>NZ_CBFFRL010000875.1:0-78 GCF_965644215.1 Phytobacter sp. V69 | reverse complement strand
TATCGGTAGTTAACCCTTCCTCCTACACTCTCCACAATCATGTCCGAGCGTTGCACTTATTATCTGAATTCGCGAAGA
>NZ_CBFFRL010000874.1:0-78 GCF_965644215.1 Phytobacter sp. V69 | reverse complement strand
AACTTATCGGTAGTTAACCCTTCCTCCTACACTCTCAACAATCATGTCCGAGCGTTGCACTTATTATCTGAATTCGCG
>NZ_CBFFRL010000873.1:0-78 GCF_965644215.1 Phytobacter sp. V69 | reverse complement strand
ACATTAGGCTGTGTCCCTTAATTGCATAACCTCTTGTAAAACAATCGGATGCAACCCAGCTTGACCATTGAAAGATAA
>NZ_CBFFRL010000872.1:0-78 GCF_965644215.1 Phytobacter sp. V69 | reverse complement strand
GCCTCATTTCTCGCTGCCGTCCAGATCAGATGCATCGCTCTCTGGGCTAAAATCTTGTGACGACACTATCTAGTAAAA
>NZ_CBFFRL010000871.1:0-78 GCF_965644215.1 Phytobacter sp. V69 | reverse complement strand
GCGGGCATCGTGAAAAGTCTATGTCAAAGAAAGGGTTATGTTCTCATAATTGACGATTAAATCGCACCTTCCCTAATA
>NZ_CBFFRL010000870.1:0-78 GCF_965644215.1 Phytobacter sp. V69 | reverse complement strand
TGCGGGAATAGCTCAGTTGGTAGAGCACGACCTTGCCAAGGTCGGGGTCGCGAGTTCGAGTCTCGTTTCCCGCTCCAA
>NZ_CBFFRL010000869.1:0-78 GCF_965644215.1 Phytobacter sp. V69 | reverse complement strand
CCATAAATTAACCTGCTTTTGATGTTGGATTGAACATATCAAAATCAGGCAATTACACAATTTTATGTACAGGCTCAC
>NZ_CBFFRL010000868.1:0-78 GCF_965644215.1 Phytobacter sp. V69 | reverse complement strand
CTATACCCAAGTAACTTCAATATGCAGGATGGTAGTGCTTAAACAACCTATCCCTACGATTGACTTGGGTTCACTGGC
>NZ_CBFFRL010000867.1:0-78 GCF_965644215.1 Phytobacter sp. V69 | reverse complement strand
CTTATCGGTAGTTAACCCTTCCTCCTACACTCTCCACAATCATGTCCGAGCGTTGCACTTATTATCTGAATTCGCGAG
>NZ_CBFFRL010000866.1:0-78 GCF_965644215.1 Phytobacter sp. V69 | reverse complement strand
CCTTTCAGAGAGAGCAGCTTAACCCCAGGGTCAAAATTCAGCTGCTGGGGTGGGTCACTATTCCATTGCTGCTAACAG
>NZ_CBFFRL010000865.1:0-78 GCF_965644215.1 Phytobacter sp. V69 | reverse complement strand
TTATCGGTAGTTAACCCTTCCTCCTACACTCTCCACAATCATGTCCGAGCGTTGCACTTATTATCTGAATTCGCGCAG
>NZ_CBFFRL010000864.1:0-78 GCF_965644215.1 Phytobacter sp. V69 | reverse complement strand
GCGGGAATAGCTCAGTTGGTAGAGCACGACCTTGCCAAGGTCGGGGTCGCGAGTTCGAGTCTCGTTTCCCGCTCCAAA
>NZ_CBFFRL010000863.1:0-78 GCF_965644215.1 Phytobacter sp. V69 | reverse complement strand
GGAACTGAACCGCCCCGGTTTTCCTGGAGAGTATTTTAGTTGGGAACTCAGGCTGCCAGATCCTTATTCCCGATGGAA
>NZ_CBFFRL010000862.1:0-78 GCF_965644215.1 Phytobacter sp. V69 | reverse complement strand
AATTTGATGCCTGGCAGTTCCCTACTCTCACATGGGGAGACCCCACACTACCATCGGCGCTACGGCGTTTCACTTCTG
>NZ_CBFFRL010000861.1:0-78 GCF_965644215.1 Phytobacter sp. V69 | reverse complement strand
AGTTAAGGAAGGTGCGATTTAATCGGTGGGGTTCAGTGGAGTCCTTAGCTGTATTAGCCTTACCTTAGCTGAGCTGTA
>NZ_CBFFRL010000860.1:0-78 GCF_965644215.1 Phytobacter sp. V69 | reverse complement strand
CGGCCTCATTTCTCGCTGCCGTCCAGATCAGATGCATCGCTCTCTGGGCTAAAATCTTGTGACGACACTATCTAATCA
>NZ_CBFFRL010000859.1:0-78 GCF_965644215.1 Phytobacter sp. V69 | reverse complement strand
AAAAACGTGTGTTTTTAGTCATCCTGTTTACCTCTCTCTCAAAGAGTTTAGTCTCCAGGATTCCCGGGGCGGTTCAAT
>NZ_CBFFRL010000858.1:0-78 GCF_965644215.1 Phytobacter sp. V69 | reverse complement strand
TAGTCATGATAATAGGGCCTTCTGATTAGAAGGCCCTATTATCAATGATTTTTATCCTCGTGACGACACTATCTAGTA
>NZ_CBFFRL010000857.1:0-78 GCF_965644215.1 Phytobacter sp. V69 | reverse complement strand
GAACTGAACCGCCCCGGTTTTCCTGGAGAGTATTTTAGTTGGGAACTCAGGCTGCCAGATCCTTATTCCCGATGGAAG
>NZ_CBFFRL010000856.1:0-78 GCF_965644215.1 Phytobacter sp. V69 | reverse complement strand
GAAAAACGTGTGTTTTTAGTCATCCTGTTTACCTCTCTCTCAAAGAGTTTAGTCTCCAGGATTCCCGGGGCGGTTCAA
>NZ_CBFFRL010000855.1:0-78 GCF_965644215.1 Phytobacter sp. V69 | reverse complement strand
ACGGCCTCATTTCTCGCTGCCGTCCAGATCAGATGCATCGCTCTCTGGGCTAAAATCTTGTGACGACACTATCTAATC
>NZ_CBFFRL010000854.1:0-78 GCF_965644215.1 Phytobacter sp. V69 | reverse complement strand
TTCGGATCAAAGACATAGGCAGGGAACATCACAAAAAAACTGTATGTTACCTGATGACTTCTTAATGCGACAGAACCC
>NZ_CBFFRL010000853.1:0-78 GCF_965644215.1 Phytobacter sp. V69 | reverse complement strand
TCCATAAATTAACCTGCTTTTGATGTTGGATTGAACATATCAAAATCAGGCAATTACACAATTTTATGTACAGGCTCA
>NZ_CBFFRL010000852.1:0-78 GCF_965644215.1 Phytobacter sp. V69 | reverse complement strand
AAAAAAAAAAAAAAAAAAAAAAAAAAAAAAAAAAAAAAAAAAAAAAAAAAAAAAAAAAAAAAAAAAAAAAAAAAAAAA
>NZ_CBFFRL010000851.1:0-78 GCF_965644215.1 Phytobacter sp. V69 | reverse complement strand
ATAGTCATGATAATAGGGCCTTCTGATTAGAAGGCCCTATTATCAATGATTTTTATCCTCGTGACGACACTATCTAGT
>NZ_CBFFRL010000850.1:0-78 GCF_965644215.1 Phytobacter sp. V69 | reverse complement strand
CTGAACCGCCCCGGTTTTCCTGGAGAGTATTTTAGTTGGGAACTCAGGCTGCCAGATCCTTATTCCCGATGGAAGCAT
>NZ_CBFFRL010000849.1:0-78 GCF_965644215.1 Phytobacter sp. V69 | reverse complement strand
AATAGTCATGATAATAGGGCCTTCTGATTAGAAGGCCCTATTATCAATGATTTTTATCCTCGTGACGACACTATCTAG
>NZ_CBFFRL010000848.1:0-78 GCF_965644215.1 Phytobacter sp. V69 | reverse complement strand
TCACCAGTACAAAGTGATCGTATACGTTTTACAGAGAGATAATACAGCTCAGCTAAGGTAAGGCTAATATCACCAATC
>NZ_CBFFRL010000847.1:0-78 GCF_965644215.1 Phytobacter sp. V69 | reverse complement strand
CCCCCCCCCCCCCCCCCCCCCCCCCCCCCCCCCCCCCCCCCCCCCCCCCCCCCCCCCCCCCCCCCCCCCCCCCCCCCC
>NZ_CBFFRL010000846.1:0-78 GCF_965644215.1 Phytobacter sp. V69 | reverse complement strand
GAATAGTCATGATAATAGGGCCTTCTGATTAGAAGGCCCTATTATCAATGATTTTTATCCTCGTGACGACACTATCTA
>NZ_CBFFRL010000845.1:0-78 GCF_965644215.1 Phytobacter sp. V69 | reverse complement strand
GATAGTGTCGTCACGAGGATAAAAATCATTGATAATAGGGCCTTCTAATCAGAAGGCCCTATTATCATGACTATTCCA
>NZ_CBFFRL010000844.1:0-78 GCF_965644215.1 Phytobacter sp. V69 | reverse complement strand
AGATAGTGTCGTCACGAGGATAAAAATCATTGATAATAGGGCCTTCTAATCAGAAGGCCCTATTATCATGACTATTCC
>NZ_CBFFRL010000843.1:0-79 GCF_965644215.1 Phytobacter sp. V69 | reverse complement strand
CACCTTATCCGGGCTACCACACCCACTGTAGCCCCGGTAAGCGCAGCGCCACCGGGGAAAATCCCGGATGCGGCTACGC
>NZ_CBFFRL010000842.1:0-79 GCF_965644215.1 Phytobacter sp. V69 | reverse complement strand
CTCTTGGCGGATTCAACTCCGAAGTGCAACGCTAAGCCGCCAATCTTAGCTCTGCAAACACCACAGACGGTTGCCTGAA
>NZ_CBFFRL010000841.1:0-79 GCF_965644215.1 Phytobacter sp. V69 | reverse complement strand
ATTCAGGCAACCGTCTGTGGTGTTTGCAGAGCTAAGATTGGCGGCTTAGCGTTGCACTTCGGAGTTGAATCCGCCAATA
>NZ_CBFFRL010000840.1:0-79 GCF_965644215.1 Phytobacter sp. V69 | reverse complement strand
AAGAGGCGGATTCAACTCCGAAGTGCAACGCTAAGCCGCCAATCTTAGCTCTGCAAACACCACAGACGGTTGCCTGAAT
>NZ_CBFFRL010000839.1:0-79 GCF_965644215.1 Phytobacter sp. V69 | reverse complement strand
TGCTTCCATCGGGAATAAGGATCTGGCAGCCTGAGTTCCCAACTAAAATACTCTCCAGGAAAACCGGGGCGGTTCAGTT
>NZ_CBFFRL010000838.1:0-79 GCF_965644215.1 Phytobacter sp. V69 | reverse complement strand
ATTCACCAGTACAAAGTGATCGTATACGTTTTACAGAGAGATAATACAGCTCAGCTAAGGTAAGGCTAATACAGCTAAG
>NZ_CBFFRL010000837.1:0-79 GCF_965644215.1 Phytobacter sp. V69 | reverse complement strand
CTCTCTGTAAAACGTATACGATCACTTTGTACTGGTGAATATTTGGCCTTTATTATTCAATGAATGGCAAAGAATAACC
>NZ_CBFFRL010000836.1:0-80 GCF_965644215.1 Phytobacter sp. V69 | reverse complement strand
ATTAGAAGGCCCTATTATCATGACTATTCCAGCCTATCGGCGCCACGATATTTCTGACAATGTATGGAGTTTACTGGAAC
>NZ_CBFFRL010000835.1:0-80 GCF_965644215.1 Phytobacter sp. V69 | reverse complement strand
AAGCATAATATGCCTGTTCGGCTTCTGCCGGAGGGATATGCCCCAGCCTTTCCAGCAGCCGGCGATTGTTGTACCAGTCC
>NZ_CBFFRL010000834.1:0-80 GCF_965644215.1 Phytobacter sp. V69 | reverse complement strand
GGTGCGATTTAATCGGTGGGGTTCAGTGGAGTCCTTAGCTGTATTAGCCTTACCTTAGCTGAGCTGTATTATCTTGCGAG
>NZ_CBFFRL010000833.1:0-80 GCF_965644215.1 Phytobacter sp. V69 | reverse complement strand
TAAAGGCCAAATATTCACCAGTACAAAGTGATCGTATACGTTTTACAGAGAGATAATACAGCTCAGCTAAGGTAAGGCTA
>NZ_CBFFRL010000832.1:0-80 GCF_965644215.1 Phytobacter sp. V69 | reverse complement strand
TGTAAAACGTATACGATCACTTTGTACTGGTAAATATTTGGCCTTTATTATTCAATGAATTGCAAAGAATAACCTCATCT
>NZ_CBFFRL010000831.1:0-80 GCF_965644215.1 Phytobacter sp. V69 | reverse complement strand
CTCTGTAAAACGTATACGATCACTTTGTACTGGTGAATATTTGGCCTTTATTATTCAATGAATGGCAAAGAATAACCTCA
>NZ_CBFFRL010000830.1:0-80 GCF_965644215.1 Phytobacter sp. V69 | reverse complement strand
ATAGTGTCGTCACGAGGATAAAAATCATTGATAATAGGGCCTTCTAATCAGAAGGCCCTATTATCATGACTATTCCAGCC
>NZ_CBFFRL010000829.1:0-80 GCF_965644215.1 Phytobacter sp. V69 | reverse complement strand
GCGCCCCCTGGTAGTGCTGTAAGTCTTCTTCTGACACTGTCCGCAGGTCAGTTCCCTTCGGGATAAACTGCCGTAACAGG
>NZ_CBFFRL010000828.1:0-81 GCF_965644215.1 Phytobacter sp. V69 | reverse complement strand
TTAAATTGGTGGGTCGTGCAGGATTCGAACCTGCGACCAATTGATTAAAAGTCAACTGCTCTACCAACTGAGCTAACGACC
>NZ_CBFFRL010000827.1:0-81 GCF_965644215.1 Phytobacter sp. V69 | reverse complement strand
TCAATGCTGTTTGCGATGGGCAAGCTGGTTCGCGCTGCGCAACTGGCCGGACTAGCATAAATAATGTGCAAGATGAGGTTA
>NZ_CBFFRL010000826.1:0-81 GCF_965644215.1 Phytobacter sp. V69 | reverse complement strand
AAAACGTATACGATCACTTTGTACTGGTGGATATTTGGCCTTTATTATTCAATGGATGGCGAAGAATACCCTCATCTTGCA
>NZ_CBFFRL010000825.1:0-82 GCF_965644215.1 Phytobacter sp. V69 | reverse complement strand
GCTTCACCATTGAAAGATAATTCCTCGCCGTTTTGTCGTAACGTGTTGCAATGCGCCGGTATTCTTTCAGGCGACCAAAGCA
>NZ_CBFFRL010000824.1:0-83 GCF_965644215.1 Phytobacter sp. V69 | reverse complement strand
CCACGACCACGACCACGACCACGACCACGACCACGACCACGACCACGACCACGACCACGACCACGACCACGACCACGACCACG
>NZ_CBFFRL010000823.1:0-84 GCF_965644215.1 Phytobacter sp. V69 | reverse complement strand
AACCCCCTATAACTCCAGACACATCGCCGGCCTTATTTTAGATTTGCCGGTAGAGTCCACGGACGGGGTGAAAATTCTGCGGGC
>NZ_CBFFRL010000822.1:0-84 GCF_965644215.1 Phytobacter sp. V69 | reverse complement strand
TTCAAATTTTGGAGCGGGAAACGAGACTCGAACTCGCGACCCCGACCTTGGCAAGGTCGTGCTCTACCAACTGAGCTATTCCCG
>NZ_CBFFRL010000821.1:0-84 GCF_965644215.1 Phytobacter sp. V69 | reverse complement strand
GGATAAGGCGTAGCCGCATCCGGGATTTTCCCCGGTGGCGCTGCGCTTACCGGGGCTACAGTGGGTGTGGTAGCCCGGATAAGG
>NZ_CBFFRL010000820.1:0-85 GCF_965644215.1 Phytobacter sp. V69 | reverse complement strand
CGAACAGGCATATTATGCTTCCATCGGGAATAAGGATCTGGCAGCCTGAGTTCCCAACTAAAATACTCTCCAGGAAAACCGGGGC
>NZ_CBFFRL010000819.1:0-86 GCF_965644215.1 Phytobacter sp. V69 | reverse complement strand
TGCCGAACTCAGAAGTGAAACGCCGTAGCGCCGATGGTAGTGTGGGGTCTCCCCATGTGAGAGTAGGGAACTGCCAGGCATCAAAT
>NZ_CBFFRL010000818.1:0-86 GCF_965644215.1 Phytobacter sp. V69 | reverse complement strand
AGGCCAAATATTCACCAGTACAAAGTGATCGTATACGTTTTACAGAGAGATAATACAGCTCAGCTAAGGTAAGGCTAATACAGCTA
>NZ_CBFFRL010000817.1:0-88 GCF_965644215.1 Phytobacter sp. V69 | reverse complement strand
TACCAGGGGGAGCTGAACAGCAGGCCACGCAAGTGTCTCGGATTCAGGCAACCGTCTGTGGTGTTTGCAGAGCTAAGGAAGGTGCGAT
>NZ_CBFFRL010000816.1:0-88 GCF_965644215.1 Phytobacter sp. V69 | reverse complement strand
AAGCCGCCAATCTTAGCTCTGCAAACACCACAGACGGTTGCCTGAATCCGAGACACTTGCGTGGCCTGCTGTTCCGCCCCCCCCGGTA
>NZ_CBFFRL010000815.1:0-90 GCF_965644215.1 Phytobacter sp. V69 | reverse complement strand
TGGCGGAAGAACAAGGTATGAAAGCGGTGATCCCACCGCGCAGGAATCGTAAGGTCGTACGTGAGTACGACAACGCGCTCTATAAAGTCC
>NZ_CBFFRL010000814.1:0-91 GCF_965644215.1 Phytobacter sp. V69 | reverse complement strand
GTGACGACACTATCTAGCGCACACCCGATGGAACTGTAAATATCACATAGTTTTTGCGCCAAAATACCGAAGGCAAGCATTCTACGGAGAG
>NZ_CBFFRL010000813.1:0-91 GCF_965644215.1 Phytobacter sp. V69 | reverse complement strand
CTTCTGCCGGAGGGATATGCCCCAGCCTTTCCAGCAGCCGGCGATTGTTGTACCAGTCCACCCAGGCCAGCGTGGCCAAGGGATATGGCCC
>NZ_CBFFRL010000812.1:0-92 GCF_965644215.1 Phytobacter sp. V69 | reverse complement strand
CGTTTACCCTGCCTCAGATGCTTGTACAGTTCGCCGCCACTGGCTTTATCAGCCTGAACATGCTGGTAAATCCACTCGTGGCTGACGGGGCT
>NZ_CBFFRL010000811.1:0-92 GCF_965644215.1 Phytobacter sp. V69 | reverse complement strand
TGCACCCATTCCCGCTTTTTCTGCCAGAGCTGCAAATCAAAGGCCTGCAGCTCCTGCGGCTTCAAAGCCACGGAGCAATGGGTATCGCAGCA
>NZ_CBFFRL010000810.1:0-92 GCF_965644215.1 Phytobacter sp. V69 | reverse complement strand
CAAATCGGATAGCTGCATTATTATCACTGAAGACTTTATTGGTAGTCATAAATCATTTCCTAATGATATTGAACCAGTCCTAAAAGGAGGTT
>NZ_CBFFRL010000809.1:0-94 GCF_965644215.1 Phytobacter sp. V69 | reverse complement strand
CATCACTGCGTTTCGGGCTCCTGTGTTCATGGTCAGTGAGTTTTTAAAACGTTTTTCCAGATTCCTAACCATGAACGACCAGACCAGTTGTGGG
>NZ_CBFFRL010000808.1:0-95 GCF_965644215.1 Phytobacter sp. V69 | reverse complement strand
CATAATATGCCTGTTCGCCTTCTGCCGGAGGGATATGCCCCAGCCTTTCCAGCAGCCGGCGATTGTTGTACCAGTCCACCCAGGCCAGCGTGGCC
>NZ_CBFFRL010000807.1:0-96 GCF_965644215.1 Phytobacter sp. V69 | reverse complement strand
CGATTAGATCGCACCTTCCTTAACTGCCGGTACTTCATGTTACTCGCTCATCTGTGGTAGGAAAAACGGGATAACTTATCGGTAGTTAACCCTTCC
>NZ_CBFFRL010000806.1:0-96 GCF_965644215.1 Phytobacter sp. V69 | reverse complement strand
TAATCACCTGAGTTATAGTAACTGTCTTTTTCAACAACATATTGAACTATGGCTCGCTACGATATTCCCGATGAAGCATGGACTATCATCCACCCC
>NZ_CBFFRL010000805.1:0-99 GCF_965644215.1 Phytobacter sp. V69 | reverse complement strand
GACCCTGTACACGATTCTGTGTAAATGCCTTTTCTCAGAAGTGACCGTCCAGGCGGTCACCGAACTCGATAATAAAACGGCTCATCGCCATCCGCCAGT
>NZ_CBFFRL010000804.1:0-99 GCF_965644215.1 Phytobacter sp. V69 | reverse complement strand
GAAGAAAAATCACAACCGTCTGTCAATGCTGTTTGCGATGGGCAATCTGGTTCGCGCTGCGCAACTGGCCGGACTAGCATAAATAATGTGCAAGATGAG
>NZ_CBFFRL010000803.1:0-100 GCF_965644215.1 Phytobacter sp. V69 | reverse complement strand
GGGCATATCCCTCCGGCAGAAGGCGAACAGGCATATTATGCTTCCATCGGGAATAAGGATCTGGCAGCCTGAGTTCCCAACTAAAATACTCTCCAGGAAA
>NZ_CBFFRL010000802.1:0-102 GCF_965644215.1 Phytobacter sp. V69 | reverse complement strand
CCTTACCTTAGCTGAGCTGTATTATCTCTCTGTAAAACGTATACGATCACTTTGTACTGGTGAATATTTGGCCTTTATTATTCAATGAATGGCAAAGAATAA
>NZ_CBFFRL010000801.1:0-104 GCF_965644215.1 Phytobacter sp. V69 | reverse complement strand
GACAACACACCATCACTGCGTTTCGGACTCCTGTGTTCATGGTCAGTGAGTTTTTAAAACGTTTTTCCAGATTCCTAACCATGAACGACCAGACCAGTTGTGGG
>NZ_CBFFRL010000800.1:0-104 GCF_965644215.1 Phytobacter sp. V69 | reverse complement strand
TTTCACCATCGAAATAATTTTTTACAGCAAATCGGATAGCTGCATTATTATCACTGAAGACTTTATTGGTAGTCATAAATCATTTCCTAATGATATTGAACCAG
>NZ_CBFFRL010000799.1:0-105 GCF_965644215.1 Phytobacter sp. V69 | reverse complement strand
GTTTCAGAAAGACCCGAATACGGGGTCTGAAGAAAAATCACAACCGTCTGTCAATGCTGTTTGCGATGGGCAATCTGGTTCGCGCTGCGCAACTGGCCGGACTAG
>NZ_CBFFRL010000798.1:0-106 GCF_965644215.1 Phytobacter sp. V69 | reverse complement strand
ATGGGTATCGCAGCAGAGCCACATTCTCCCCGACTGCGACTGGCAGCACATTACCTTTTCCATGCCCCGCCTGCTCTGGCCCTTTTTCAACAACAACTGGCCATTA
>NZ_CBFFRL010000797.1:0-106 GCF_965644215.1 Phytobacter sp. V69 | reverse complement strand
GCGATTTAATCGGTGGGGTTCAGTGGAGTCCTTAGCTGTATTAGCCTTACCTTAGCTGAGCTGTATTATCTCTCTGTAAAACGTATACGATCACTTTGTACTGGTG
>NZ_CBFFRL010000796.1:0-108 GCF_965644215.1 Phytobacter sp. V69 | reverse complement strand
GTGTAGCCGCATCCGGGATTTTCCCCGGTGACGCTGCGCTTACCGGGGCTACAGTGGGTGTGGTAGCCCGGATAAGGTGTAGCCGCATCCGGGATTTTCCCCGGTGGC
>NZ_CBFFRL010000795.1:0-108 GCF_965644215.1 Phytobacter sp. V69 | reverse complement strand
TGTTCAAGCGTTTCCGCCGCACGGGTATTAACTGGCCATTGCCGCTGGAATACACGCCCGAGCGCCTGGAAGAGGAATTGTACGCTTTCA
This sequence comes from Phytobacter sp. V69, assembly GCF_965644215.1. Classification (NCBI taxonomy): domain Bacteria; kingdom Pseudomonadati; phylum Pseudomonadota; class Gammaproteobacteria; order Enterobacterales; family Enterobacteriaceae; genus Phytobacter; species Phytobacter sp. V69. The sequence goes on along the minus strand of NZ_CBFFRL010000795.1, from coordinate 18 downwards.
ATCTTGAAACAAACCTGC
>NZ_CBFFRL010000794.1:0-109 GCF_965644215.1 Phytobacter sp. V69 | reverse complement strand
GCGTAAACGCCTTATCCGGGCTACGACTGGGAGTGTAGCCCTGGTAAGCGCAGCGCCATCGGGGATGTTCCCGGATGGCGGCGTAAACGCCTTATCCGGGCTACGACTG
>NZ_CBFFRL010000793.1:0-110 GCF_965644215.1 Phytobacter sp. V69 | reverse complement strand
GAGGTGATACACGGCAAGAGATGGAAAAACCGCGCCGAAGTGGAGCTGGCCACGCTGGCCTGGGTGGACTGGTACAACAATCGCCGGCTGCTGGAAAGGCTGGGGCATAT
>NZ_CBFFRL010000792.1:0-111 GCF_965644215.1 Phytobacter sp. V69 | reverse complement strand
GGAACTCAGGCTGCCAGATCCTTATTCCCGATGGAAGCATAATATGCCTGTTCGCCTTCTGCCGGAGGGATATGCCCCAGCCTTTCCAGCAGCCGGCGATTGTAGAATATG
>NZ_CBFFRL010000791.1:0-114 GCF_965644215.1 Phytobacter sp. V69 | reverse complement strand
CGTCATCTGGTTGAAAATGCCTTCCTGCACCTCAAGTGCTGGCGGGGTATTGCAACGCGCTACGCAAAAAATACGGCCTCATTTCTCGCTGGCACCTCAAGCGCTGGCGTGGCT
>NZ_CBFFRL010000790.1:0-118 GCF_965644215.1 Phytobacter sp. V69 | reverse complement strand
ACTTCATGTTACTCGCTCATCTGTGGTAGGAAAAACGGGATAACTTATCGGTAGTTAACCCTTCCTCCTACACTCTCAACAATCATGTCCGAGCGTTGCACTTATTATCTGAATTCGC
>NZ_CBFFRL010000789.1:0-124 GCF_965644215.1 Phytobacter sp. V69 | reverse complement strand
GCGAATTTTGAACTCCAGTGGCCAGTCCGGGCGGCGTTTTTTGACAGGCAGGTTTGTTTCAAGATTGAAAGCGTACAATTCCTCTTCCAGGCGCTCGGGCGTGTATTCCAGCGGCAATGGCCAG
>NZ_CBFFRL010000788.1:0-125 GCF_965644215.1 Phytobacter sp. V69 | reverse complement strand
CCTTATCCGGGCTACCTGCCCGCGGCTGGCTCGTAGCCCGGCTTAGCACAGCGACAGCCGGGAATGCCTGATGTTATGTCCGGAGAGCGTTTCCCCGGATGCGGCGCGAACGCCTTATCCGGGCT
>NZ_CBFFRL010000787.1:0-126 GCF_965644215.1 Phytobacter sp. V69 | reverse complement strand
TAGATAGTGTCGTCACGAGGATAAAAATCATTGATAATAGGGCCTTCTAATTAGAAGGCCCTATTATCATGACTATTCCAGCCTATCGGCGCCACGATATTTCTGACAATGTATGGAGTTTACTGG
>NZ_CBFFRL010000786.1:0-126 GCF_965644215.1 Phytobacter sp. V69 | reverse complement strand
GCTGCAAATCAAAGGCCTGCAGCTCCTGCGGCTTCAAAGCCACGGAGCAATGGGTATCGCAGCAGAGCCACATTCTCCCCGACTGCGACTGGCAGCACATTACCTTTACCATGCCCCACCTGCTCT
>NZ_CBFFRL010000785.1:0-128 GCF_965644215.1 Phytobacter sp. V69 | reverse complement strand
GGGCATCGTGAAAAGTCTATGTCAAAGAAAGGGTTATGTTCTCATAATTGACGATTAAATCGCACCTTCCTTAACTGCCGGTACTTCATGTTACTCGCTCATCTGTGGTAGGAAAAACGGGATAACTT
>NZ_CBFFRL010000784.1:0-128 GCF_965644215.1 Phytobacter sp. V69 | reverse complement strand
ATTTCTTTATTTGACTCTGGCTGTAACCTGTTTTTTCAGCTGCTTGAGAAATTTCACCATCGAAATAATTTTTTACAGCAAATCGGATAGCTGCATTATTATCACTGAAGACTTTATTGGTAGTCATA
>NZ_CBFFRL010000783.1:0-129 GCF_965644215.1 Phytobacter sp. V69 | reverse complement strand
ACAGCTCAGCTAAGGTAAGGCTAATACAGCTAAGGACTCCACTGAACCCCACCGATTAAATCGCACCTTCCTTAACTGCCGGTACTTCATGTTACTCGCTCATCTGTGGTAGGAAAAACGGGATAACTT
>NZ_CBFFRL010000782.1:0-131 GCF_965644215.1 Phytobacter sp. V69 | reverse complement strand
CTCCTGTGTTCATGGTCAGTGAGTTTTTAAAACGTTTTTCCAGATTCCTAACCATGAACGACCAGACCAGTTGTGGGTGGCAGACTTCACGTACGTCAGCACCTGGCAGGGCTTTGCTTACGTGGCGTTCA
>NZ_CBFFRL010000781.1:0-131 GCF_965644215.1 Phytobacter sp. V69 | reverse complement strand
AGCGGGCATCGTGAAAAGTCTATGTCAAAGAAAGGGTTATGTTCTCATAATTGACGATTAAATCGCACCTTCCCTAGATAGTGTCGTCACGAGGATAAAAATCATTGATAATAGGGCCTTCTAATCAGAAG
>NZ_CBFFRL010000780.1:0-133 GCF_965644215.1 Phytobacter sp. V69 | reverse complement strand
GACCTCACGGGAGACCGTGGACTTACTGACGCCTACACGCTTACTGATCTCTGTGAGGCTAGGCTGTGTCCCTTAATCACCTGAGTTATAGTAACTGTCTTTTTCAACAACATATTGAACTATGGCTCGCTAC
>NZ_CBFFRL010000779.1:0-134 GCF_965644215.1 Phytobacter sp. V69 | reverse complement strand
GTCATGATAATAGGGCCTTCTGATTAGAAGGCCCTATTATCAATGATTTTTATCCTCGTGACGACACTATCTAGCGCACACCCGATGGAACTGTAAATATCACATAGTTTTTGCGCCAAAATACCGAAGGCAAG
>NZ_CBFFRL010000778.1:0-134 GCF_965644215.1 Phytobacter sp. V69 | reverse complement strand
GGCCTCATTTCTCGCTGCCGTCCAGATCAGATGCATCGCTCTCTGGGCTAAAATCTTGTGACGACACTATCTAGGAATCTGGAAAAACGTTTTAAAAACTCACTGACCATGAACACAGGAGTCCGAAACGCAGT
>NZ_CBFFRL010000777.1:0-134 GCF_965644215.1 Phytobacter sp. V69 | reverse complement strand
GGCCTCATTTCTCGCTGCCGTCCAGATCAGATGCATCGCTCTCTGGGCTAAAATCTTGTGACGACACTATCTAGCGCACACCCGATGGAACTGTAAATATCACATAGTTTTTGCGCCAAAATACCGAAGGCAAG
>NZ_CBFFRL010000776.1:0-135 GCF_965644215.1 Phytobacter sp. V69 | reverse complement strand
GTAAGCGAAGCGCCACCCGACAGATTATTCCCGGATGGCGGCGCAAACGCCTTATCCGGGCTACGCGATCGTAGGTCAGGTAAGCGAAGCGCCACCCGACAGATTATTCCCGGATGGCGGCGCAAACGCCTTATC
>NZ_CBFFRL010000775.1:0-135 GCF_965644215.1 Phytobacter sp. V69 | reverse complement strand
TAGTTCAATATGTTGTTGAAAAAGACAGTTACTATAACTCAGGTGATTAAGGGACACAGCCTAGATAGTGTCGTCACAAGATTTTAGCCCAGAGAGCGATGCATCTGATCTGGACGGCAGCGAGAAATGAGGCCG
>NZ_CBFFRL010000774.1:0-136 GCF_965644215.1 Phytobacter sp. V69 | reverse complement strand
TAGTCATGATAATAGGGCCTTATGATTAGAAGGCCCTATTATCAATGATTTTTATCCTCGTGACGACACTATCTAAGGAAGGTGCGATTTAATCGGTGGGGTTCAGTGGAGTCCTTAGCTGTATTAGCCTTACCTT
>NZ_CBFFRL010000773.1:0-138 GCF_965644215.1 Phytobacter sp. V69 | reverse complement strand
AATAGTCATGATAATAGGGCCTTCTAATTAGAAGGCCCTATTATCAATGATTTTTATCCTCGTGACGACACTATCTAAGCTCTTCTCGTCCCCCATTGGGACCCCCTTTTGATTTCTTGTTGAACTTTTGCAGTTGCC
>NZ_CBFFRL010000772.1:0-139 GCF_965644215.1 Phytobacter sp. V69 | reverse complement strand
GCAGCACAGGCGACTCTTACGATAACGCGATGGCGGAGAGCATCAACGGGCTTTACAAAGCGGAGGTGATACACGGCAAGAGATGGAAAAACCGCGCCGAAGTGGAGCTGGCCACGCTGGCCTGGGTGGACTGGTACAA
>NZ_CBFFRL010000771.1:0-139 GCF_965644215.1 Phytobacter sp. V69 | reverse complement strand
TGCTGTTTGCGATGGGCAATCTGGTTCGCGCTGCGCAACTGGCCGGACTAGCATAAATAATGTGCAAGATGAGGTTATTCTTTGCCATTCATTGAATAATAAAGGCCAAATATTCACCAGTACAAAGTGATCGTATACG
>NZ_CBFFRL010000770.1:0-140 GCF_965644215.1 Phytobacter sp. V69 | reverse complement strand
CGCATGCTCGCCTGCGGCACCACGACCATGGGCGTTCGCCGCTTCTGCTGCGCATCGCCGGACTGCACCCATTCCCGCTTTTTCTGCCAGAGCTGCAAATCAAAGGCCTGCAGCTCCTGCGGCTTCAAAGCCACGGAGCA
>NZ_CBFFRL010000769.1:0-141 GCF_965644215.1 Phytobacter sp. V69 | reverse complement strand
GCAGAGTCTGTATCTCCACGGGTCGGGCGTCCGTGGGCAGAGCATCGTAAGATCATCAACGGCATGTTCTGGGTGCTGTGTTCCGGTGCACCATGGCGCGATTTACCTGAACGGTACGGCCCATGGAAGACCGTTTATAAC
>NZ_CBFFRL010000768.1:0-143 GCF_965644215.1 Phytobacter sp. V69 | reverse complement strand
TCATGATAATAGGGCCTTCTGATTAGAAGGCCCTATTATCAATGATTTTTATCCTCGTGACGACACTATCTAGGCTGTGTCCCTTAATCACCTGAGTTATAGTAACTGTCTTTTTCAACAACATATTGAACTATGGCTCGCTA
>NZ_CBFFRL010000767.1:0-144 GCF_965644215.1 Phytobacter sp. V69 | reverse complement strand
AACCGTCTGTGGTGTTTGCAGAGCTAAGATTGGCGGCTTAGCGTTGCACTTCGGAGTTGAATCCGCCATTTAATCGTCAATTATGAGAACATAACCCTTTCTTTGACATAGACTTTTCACGATGCCCGCTCTTGCCAGCTATTC
>NZ_CBFFRL010000766.1:0-144 GCF_965644215.1 Phytobacter sp. V69 | reverse complement strand
CTTAGCTCTGCAAACACCACAGACGGTTGCCTGAATCCGAGACACTTGCGTGGCCTGCTGTTCAGCTCCCCCTGGTAGTGCTGTAAGTCTTCTTCTGACACTGTCCGCAGGTCAGTTCCCTTCGGGATAAACTGCCGTAACAGG
>NZ_CBFFRL010000765.1:0-145 GCF_965644215.1 Phytobacter sp. V69 | reverse complement strand
ATAAATTAACCTGCTTTTGATGTTGGATTGAACATATCAAAATCAGGCAATTACACAATTTTATGTACAGGCTCGGCGGATTCAACTCCGAAGTGCAACGCTAAGCCGCCAATCTTAGCTCTGCAAACACCACAGACGGTTGCCT
>NZ_CBFFRL010000764.1:0-145 GCF_965644215.1 Phytobacter sp. V69 | reverse complement strand
CTCATTTCTCGCTGCCGTCCAGATCAGATGCATCGCTCTCTGGGCTAAAATCTTGTGACGACACTATCTAACAATCAGAAGGAACTCATCAATGTTAAGAAAAACCGCTGCCGAATTCTTCGGCACGTTCTGGCTGGTCTTTGGT
>NZ_CBFFRL010000763.1:0-145 GCF_965644215.1 Phytobacter sp. V69 | reverse complement strand
AATACAGCTCAGCTAAGGTAAGGCTAATACAGCTAAGGACTCCACTGAACCCCACCGATTAAATCGCACCTTCCCTAGATAGTGTCGTCACGAGGATAAAAATCATTGATAATAGGGCCTTCTAATCAGAAGGCCCTATTATCAT
>NZ_CBFFRL010000762.1:0-145 GCF_965644215.1 Phytobacter sp. V69 | reverse complement strand
CGGGCATCGTGAAAAGTCTATGTCAAAGAAAGGGTTATGTTCTCATAATTGACGATTAAATCGCACCTTCCTTAGATAGTGTCGTCACGAGGATAAAAATCATTGATAATAGGGCCTTCTAATCAGAAGGCCCTATTATCATGAC
>NZ_CBFFRL010000761.1:0-145 GCF_965644215.1 Phytobacter sp. V69 | reverse complement strand
ACAGCTCAGCTAAGGTAAGGCTAATACAGCTAAGGACTCCACTGAACCCCACCGATTAAATCGCACCTTCCTTAGATAGTGTCGTCACAAGATTTTAGCCCAGAGAGCGATGCATCTGATCTGGACGGCAGCGAGAAATGAGGCC
>NZ_CBFFRL010000760.1:0-146 GCF_965644215.1 Phytobacter sp. V69 | reverse complement strand
GCCTCATTTCTCGCTGCCGTCCAGATCAGATGCATCGCTCTCTGGGCTAAAATCTTGTGACGACACTATCTAGGCTGGGGGTTCCGGAAAGCTTTCAGCTTTAAGCCAGTTATCAAAACCCCTTTTGATTTGTTAAAACATCTTGC
>NZ_CBFFRL010000759.1:0-146 GCF_965644215.1 Phytobacter sp. V69 | reverse complement strand
TAAACTCCATACATTGTCAGAAATATCGTGGCGCCGATAGGCTGGAATAGTCATGATAATAGGGCCTTCTGATTAGATAGTGTCGTCACAAGATTTTAGCCCAGAGAGCGATGCATCTGATCTGGACGGCAGCGAGAAATGAGGCC
>NZ_CBFFRL010000758.1:0-146 GCF_965644215.1 Phytobacter sp. V69 | reverse complement strand
CGGGCTACCACACCCACTGTAGCCCCGGTAAGCGCAGCGCCACCGGGGAAAATCCCGGATGCGGCTACGCCTTATCCGGGCTACCACACCCACTGTAGCCCCGGTAAGCGCAGCGCCACCGGGGAAAATCCCGGATGCGGCTACGC
>NZ_CBFFRL010000757.1:0-146 GCF_965644215.1 Phytobacter sp. V69 | reverse complement strand
CCCCCTGGTAGTGCTGTAAGTCTTCTTCTGACACTGTCCGCAGGTCAGTTCCCTTCGGGATAAACTGCCGTAACAGGCCGTTTGTGTTCTCATTCAGCCCCCGCTCATGCGACGCATACGGGTGGGCGAAGTACGTTTCTGCTTCC
>NZ_CBFFRL010000756.1:0-147 GCF_965644215.1 Phytobacter sp. V69 | reverse complement strand
GGTAGTTAACCCTTCCTCCTACACTCTCCACAATCATGTCCGAGCGTTGCACTTATTATCTGAATTCGCGACTTACAGTTTTTATGTCAGTCCCTGCTTTGCAGGAGAAAACGGTAAATCAGGCCGCCAAGAACGCCGCCTGCAAGC
>NZ_CBFFRL010000755.1:0-147 GCF_965644215.1 Phytobacter sp. V69 | reverse complement strand
CATGAGTAGCATTATTGGCAGAGCCAACTTATTGCTGACCACCTCCATAGGAGGTGGTGTTCATGCAAATATAAAAATCATTGATAATAGGGCCTTCTAATCAGAAGGCCCTATTATCATGACTATTCCAGCCTATCGGCGCCACGA
>NZ_CBFFRL010000754.1:0-147 GCF_965644215.1 Phytobacter sp. V69 | reverse complement strand
CTATCCCGTTCCGCCTGACCTCACGGGAGACCGTGGACTTACTGACGCCTACACGCTTACTGATCTCTGTGAGGCTAGGCTGTGTCCCTTAATTGCATAACCTCTTGTAAAACAATCGGATGCAACCCAGCTTGACCATTGAAAGAT
>NZ_CBFFRL010000753.1:0-147 GCF_965644215.1 Phytobacter sp. V69 | reverse complement strand
GTAAACTCCATACATTGTCAGAAATATCGTGGCGCCGATAGGCTGGAATAGTCATGATAATAGGGCCTTCTGATTAGGCTGTGTCCCTTAATTGCATAACCTCTTGTAAAACAATCGGATGCAACCCAGCTTGACCATTGAAAGATA
>NZ_CBFFRL010000752.1:0-147 GCF_965644215.1 Phytobacter sp. V69 | reverse complement strand
TTATCGGTAGTTAACCCTTCCTCCTACACTCTCCACAATCATGTCCGAGCGTTGCACTTATTATCTGAATTCGCTAGATAGTGTCGTCACAAGATTTTAGCCCAGAGAGCGATGCATCTGATCTGGACGGCAGCGAGAAATGAGGCC
>NZ_CBFFRL010000751.1:0-148 GCF_965644215.1 Phytobacter sp. V69 | reverse complement strand
GACGGCGCGCTGACGAACCTCCGGGGAAAAACGTGTGTTTTTAGTCATCCTGTTTACCTCTCTCTCAAAGAGTTTAGATAGTGTCGTCACAAGATTTTAGCCCAGAGAGCGATGCATCTGATCTGGACGGCAGCGAGAAATGAGGCCG
>NZ_CBFFRL010000750.1:0-148 GCF_965644215.1 Phytobacter sp. V69 | reverse complement strand
TAGCGAGCCATAGTTCAATATGTTGTTGAAAAAGACAGTTACTATAACTCAGGTGATTAAGGGACACAGCCTAGCCTTACCTTAGCTGAGCTGTATTATCTCTCTGTAAAACGTATACGATCACTTTGTACTGGTGAATATTTGGCCT
>NZ_CBFFRL010000749.1:0-148 GCF_965644215.1 Phytobacter sp. V69 | reverse complement strand
CGGGCATCGTGAAAAGTCTATGTCAAAGAAAGGGTTATGTTCTCATAATTGACGATTAAATCGCACCTTCCTTAATTATCACCGGCATGCGTTATAATTAGCGCCGTTAATGGTTAACAATCAGAAGGAACTCATCAATGTTAAGAAA
>NZ_CBFFRL010000748.1:0-148 GCF_965644215.1 Phytobacter sp. V69 | reverse complement strand
TTATCTTTCAATGGTCAAGCTGGGTTGCATCCGATTGTTTTACAAGAGGTTATGCAATTAAGGGACACAGCCTAGTCCGGCCAGTTGCGCAGCGCGAACCAGATTGCCCATCGCAAACAGCATTGACAGACGGTTGTGATTTTTCTTC
>NZ_CBFFRL010000747.1:0-148 GCF_965644215.1 Phytobacter sp. V69 | reverse complement strand
GGAGAATAAATTCAGTTTCCTTCTGTATTTAGTTAATTATCACCGGCATGCGTTATAATTAGCGCCGTTAATGGTTAGATAGTGTCGTCACGAGGATAAAAATCATTGATAATAGGGCCTTCTAATCAGAAGGCCCTATTATCATGAC
>NZ_CBFFRL010000746.1:0-148 GCF_965644215.1 Phytobacter sp. V69 | reverse complement strand
CCGAAGAATTCGGCAGCGGTTTTTCTTAACATTGATGAGTTCCTTCTGATTGTTAACCATTAACGGCGCTAATTATACCCGTGATCATTGAAACTGCTTGATTTCATGCTGTCAGGGGATCATGCTCAGACCATGAACATCAGACTTT
>NZ_CBFFRL010000745.1:0-148 GCF_965644215.1 Phytobacter sp. V69 | reverse complement strand
GGCCTCATTTCTCGCTGCCGTCCAGATCAGATGCATCGCTCTCTGGGCTAAAATCTTGTGACGACACTATCTAATCACCTGAGTTATAGTAACTGTCTTTTTCAACAACATATTGAACTATGGCTCGCTACGATATTCCCGATGAAGC
>NZ_CBFFRL010000744.1:0-148 GCF_965644215.1 Phytobacter sp. V69 | reverse complement strand
ACAGCTCAGCTAAGGTAAGGCTAATACAGCTAAGGACTCCACTGAACCCCACCGATTAAATCGCACCTTCCTTAGCCTCACAGAGATCAGTAAGCGTGTAGGCGTCAGTAAGTCCACGGTCTCCCGTGAGGTCAGGCGGAACGGGATA
>NZ_CBFFRL010000743.1:0-148 GCF_965644215.1 Phytobacter sp. V69 | reverse complement strand
ACTACCAGGGGGCGCTGAACAGCAGGCCACGCAAGTGTCTCGGATTCAGGCAACCGTCTGTGGTGTTTGCAGAGCTAGGCTGTGTCCCTTAATTGCATAACCTCTTGTAAAACAATCGGATGCAACCCAGCTTGACCATTGAAAGATA
>NZ_CBFFRL010000742.1:0-148 GCF_965644215.1 Phytobacter sp. V69 | reverse complement strand
TAGCGAGCCATAGTTCAATATGTTGTTGAAAAAGACAGTTACTATAACTCAGGTGATTAAGGGACACAGCCTAATACCCGTGCGGCGGAAACGCTTGAACATTTTATGCGTGGCGGAAGTACTGATGTTCAGTTGCTCAGCGATTTCA
>NZ_CBFFRL010000741.1:0-148 GCF_965644215.1 Phytobacter sp. V69 | reverse complement strand
CTTCCATCGGGAATAAGGATCTGGCAGCCTGAGTTCCCAACTAAAATACTCTCCAGGAAAACCGGGGCGGTTCAGTTATCAAAACCCCTTTTGATTTGTTAAAACATCTTGCGGTCTGGCAACTGCAAAAGTTCAACAAGAAATCAAA
>NZ_CBFFRL010000740.1:0-148 GCF_965644215.1 Phytobacter sp. V69 | reverse complement strand
TTATCTTTCAATGGTCAAGCTGGGTTGCATCCGATTGTTTTACAAGAGGTTATGCAATTAAGGGACACAGCCTAAACTCTTTGAGAGAGAGGTAAACAGGATGACTAAAAACACACGTTTTTCCCCGGAGGTTCGTCAGCGCGCCGTC
>NZ_CBFFRL010000739.1:0-148 GCF_965644215.1 Phytobacter sp. V69 | reverse complement strand
TACAGCTCAGCTAAGGTAAGGCTAATACAGCTAAGGACTCCACTGAACCCCACCGATTAAATCGCACCTTCCTTAGCTCTGCAAACACCACAGACGGTTGCCTGAATCCGAGACACTTGCGTGGCCTGCTGTTCAGCGCCCCCTGGTA
>NZ_CBFFRL010000738.1:0-149 GCF_965644215.1 Phytobacter sp. V69 | reverse complement strand
TCATGATAATAGGGCCTTCTGATTAGAAGGCCCTATTATCAATGATTTTTATCCTCGTGACGACACTATCTAGCGAATTCAGATAATAAGTGCAACGCTCGGACATGATTGTTGAGAGTGTAGGAGGAAGGGTTAACTACCGATAAGTT
>NZ_CBFFRL010000737.1:0-149 GCF_965644215.1 Phytobacter sp. V69 | reverse complement strand
GTGATCCAGGGTCTGCTGATGTAAGGCGTGTTTCTGTCCACGGTAGTGTCCATGTTCGTGAAAGTGTCCATGGTAGATAGTGTCGTCACGAGGATAAAAATCATTGATAATAGGGCCTTCTAATCAGAAGGCCCTATTATCATGACTAT
>NZ_CBFFRL010000736.1:0-149 GCF_965644215.1 Phytobacter sp. V69 | reverse complement strand
TCAGGCAACCGTCTGTGGTGTTTGCAGAGCTAAGATTGGCGGCTTAGCGTTGCACTTCGGAGTTGAATCCGCCAATATCATATCGTATGGACACCCAAGTACCGATTTCGCATCCTGAGGAATAACGTTGGTAAAGAGGTCTACAGGCA
>NZ_CBFFRL010000735.1:0-149 GCF_965644215.1 Phytobacter sp. V69 | reverse complement strand
CAGGCAACCGTCTGTGGTGTTTGCAGAGCTAAGATTGGCGGCTTAGCGTTGCACTTCGGAGTTGAATCCGCCAAGAGCTGTTTTGCCCTTCAAATGACCTATCACATGTGAAATAGAAAGACGCGGCGGCACTTTTACCAGTAAATGGA
>NZ_CBFFRL010000734.1:0-149 GCF_965644215.1 Phytobacter sp. V69 | reverse complement strand
CCATCATGAATTTCCGTCATTTTCTGGAGAAACATAACGCCGGTGAACAGGTGCTGGCACTGATTAACCTTAAACTAGGCTGTGTCCCTTAATCACCTGAGTTATAGTAACTGTCTTTTTCAACAACATATTGAACTATGGCTCGCTAC
>NZ_CBFFRL010000733.1:0-149 GCF_965644215.1 Phytobacter sp. V69 | reverse complement strand
CCCATGAGTAGCATTATTGGCAGAGCCAACTTATTGCTGACCACCTCCATAGGAGGTGGTGTTCATGCAAATATAAATATCCTCCGGCATAGCCGGAGGTTTTTCTGATGCGCCTATAAGGCTCTCTTACCAGCCGCGCCCTAACAGGC
>NZ_CBFFRL010000732.1:0-149 GCF_965644215.1 Phytobacter sp. V69 | reverse complement strand
ATTATCTTTCAATGGTCAAGCTGGGTTGCATCCGATTGTTTTACAAGAGGTTATGCAATTAAGGGACACAGCCTAAAGCAGGCAGGACTGATGATGCGTAAGGGGGTGATTATCGATGCCACCATCATCTCCGCGCCCTGCTCTGTAAA
>NZ_CBFFRL010000731.1:0-149 GCF_965644215.1 Phytobacter sp. V69 | reverse complement strand
CGGCCTCATTTCTCGCTGCCGTCCAGATCAGATGCATCGCTCTCTGGGCTAAAATCTTGTGACGACACTATCTAGCTGTATTAGCCTTACCTTAGCTGAGCTGTATTATCTCTCTGTAAAACGTATACGATCACTTTGTACTGGTGAAT
>NZ_CBFFRL010000730.1:0-149 GCF_965644215.1 Phytobacter sp. V69 | reverse complement strand
TCAGGCAACCGTCTGTGGTGTTTGCAGAGCTAAGATTGGCGGCTTAGCGTTGCACTTCGGAGTTGAATCCGCCACTTACAGTTTTTATGTCAGTCCCTGCTTTGCAGGAGAAAACGGTAAATCAGGCCGCCAAGAACGCCGCCTGCAAG
>NZ_CBFFRL010000729.1:0-149 GCF_965644215.1 Phytobacter sp. V69 | reverse complement strand
TGCCCTCGGTTAACTGCCGGTACTTCATGTTACTCGCTCATCTGTGGTAGGAAAAACGGGATAACTTATCGGTAGTTGGCGGATTCAACTCCGAAGTGCAACGCTAAGCCGCCAATCTTAGCTCTGCAAACACCACAGACGGTTGCCTG
>NZ_CBFFRL010000728.1:0-149 GCF_965644215.1 Phytobacter sp. V69 | reverse complement strand
TGCCTGTAGACCTCTTTACCAACGTTATTCCTCAGGATGCGAAATCGGTACTTGGGTGTCCATACGATATGATATTGACAACACCAGAGCACATGAGATGCTTTCTGGAATCTACTCATGGTTAAATCCTTATCAGTTATGGGGATAAC
>NZ_CBFFRL010000727.1:0-149 GCF_965644215.1 Phytobacter sp. V69 | reverse complement strand
ATAAAGGCTCGCAGTATGTGTCGCTGGCGTACACGCAACGGCTTAAGGACGCAGGGCTGCTGGCATCAACGGGCAGCACAGGCGACTCTTACGATAACGCGATGGCGGAGAGCATCAACGGGCTTTACAAAGCGGAGGTGATACACGGC
>NZ_CBFFRL010000726.1:0-150 GCF_965644215.1 Phytobacter sp. V69 | reverse complement strand
TAAATTAACCTGCTTTTGATGTTGGATTGAACATATCAAAATCAGGCAATTACACAATTTTATGTACAGGCTCATATGCCCCAGCCTTTCCAGCAGCCGGCGATTGTTGTACCAGTCCACCCAGGCCAGCGTGGCCAGCTCCACTTCGGC
>NZ_CBFFRL010000725.1:0-150 GCF_965644215.1 Phytobacter sp. V69 | reverse complement strand
TCAATGCTGTTTGCGATGGGCAATCTGGTTCGCGCTGCGCAACTGGCCGGACTAGCATAAATAATGTGCAAGATGAGAGCCTGTACATAAAATTGTGTAATTGCCTGATTTTGATATGTTCAATCCAACATCAAAAGCAGGTTAATTTAT
>NZ_CBFFRL010000724.1:0-150 GCF_965644215.1 Phytobacter sp. V69 | reverse complement strand
ATCGGTAGTTAACCCTTCCTCCTACACTCTCCACAATCATGTCCGAGCGTTGCACTTATTATCTGAATTCGCGAACCTCCTTTTAGGACTGGTTCAATATCATTAGGAAATGATTTATGACTACCAATAAAGTCTTCAGTGATAATAATG
>NZ_CBFFRL010000723.1:0-150 GCF_965644215.1 Phytobacter sp. V69 | reverse complement strand
GGTTATTCTTTGCCATTCATTGAATAATAAAGGCCAAATATTCACCAGTACAAAGTGATCGTATACGTTTTACAGAGGGCGGATTCAACTCCGAAGTGCAACGCTAAGCCGCCAATCTTAGCTCTGCAAACACCACAGACGGTTGCCTGA
>NZ_CBFFRL010000722.1:0-150 GCF_965644215.1 Phytobacter sp. V69 | reverse complement strand
ATCGGTAGTTAACCCTTCCTCCTACACTCTCCACAATCATGTCCGAGCGTTGCACTTATTATCTGAATTCGCGAACTGTCTTTTTCAACAACATATTGAACTATGGCTCGCTACGATATTCCCGATGAAGCATGGACTATCATCCACCCC
>NZ_CBFFRL010000721.1:0-150 GCF_965644215.1 Phytobacter sp. V69 | reverse complement strand
TAGGTTCTTTATTATTACCCGCAGTGAGCTTAAGAGCCTCATATTCAGTGATGAACTGCTGCTGTTTTTCTTCGCTGCGCGAATTCAGATAATAAGTGCAACGCTCGGACATGATTGTGGAGAGTGTAGGAGGAAGGGTTAACTACCGAT
>NZ_CBFFRL010000720.1:0-150 GCF_965644215.1 Phytobacter sp. V69 | reverse complement strand
AGGTTAATGCCAGCCAACAGGGAGAATAAATTCAGTTTCCTTCTGTATTTAGTTAATTATCACCGGCATGCGTTATATACCCAAGTAACTTCAAGATGCAGGATGGTAGTGCTTAAACAATCTATCCCTACGATTAACTTGGGTTTACTG
>NZ_CBFFRL010000719.1:0-150 GCF_965644215.1 Phytobacter sp. V69 | reverse complement strand
GCTTCCATCGGGAATAAGGATCTGGCAGCCTGAGTTCCCAACTAAAATACTCTCCAGGAAAACCGGGGCGGTTCAGATTGCCCATCGCAAACAGCATTGACAGACGGTTGTGATTTTTCTTCAGACCCCGTATTCGGGTCTTTCTGAAAC
>NZ_CBFFRL010000718.1:0-150 GCF_965644215.1 Phytobacter sp. V69 | reverse complement strand
TCACCAGTACAAAGTGATCGTATACGTTTTACAGAGAGATAATACAGCTCAGCTAAGGTAAGGCTAATACAGCTAAGCGCGAATTCAGATAATAAGTGCAACGCTCGGACATGATTGTGGAGAGTGTAGGAGGAAGGGTTAACTACCGAT
>NZ_CBFFRL010000717.1:0-150 GCF_965644215.1 Phytobacter sp. V69 | reverse complement strand
TCAGGCAACCGTCTGTGGTGTTTGCAGAGCTAAGATTGGCGGCTTAGCGTTGCACTTCGGAGTTGAATCCGCCGTTGTTTCAGTACGAGGTTTTATTTCGTTATTTATCCATTTCTTTATTTGACTCTGGCTGTAACCTGTTTTTTCAGC
>NZ_CBFFRL010000716.1:0-150 GCF_965644215.1 Phytobacter sp. V69 | reverse complement strand
GTAGTGCTTAAACAACCTATCCCTACGATTGACTTGGGTTCACTGGCTCCTGCAACTCGAAGTATTCTGGGTATAGCTGTATTAGCCTTACCTTACCTTAGCTGAGCTGTATTATCTCTCTGTAAAACGTATACGATCACTTTGTACTGG
>NZ_CBFFRL010000715.1:0-150 GCF_965644215.1 Phytobacter sp. V69 | reverse complement strand
TCAGGCAACCGTCTGTGGTGTTTGCAGAGCTAAGATTGGCGGCTTAGCGTTGCACTTCGGAGTTGAATCCGCCGTTTGAGTTTTTGAAAATTATCGTTAATACGACAGCTCAGTTTCCCCGCTATCTCTGGCAGGGTATCACCGAAAAAT
>NZ_CBFFRL010000714.1:0-151 GCF_965644215.1 Phytobacter sp. V69 | reverse complement strand
ATAAATTAACCTGCTTTTGATGTTGGATTGAACATATCAAAATCAGGCAATTACACAATTTTATGTACAGGCTCTTGTACCAGTCCACCCAGGCCAGCGTGGCCAGCTCCACTTCGGCGCGGTTTTTCCATCTCTTGCCGTGTATCACCTC
>NZ_CBFFRL010000713.1:0-151 GCF_965644215.1 Phytobacter sp. V69 | reverse complement strand
AGGCCAAATATTCACCAGTACAAAGTGATCGTATACGTTTTACAGAGAGATAATACAGCTCAGCTAAGGTAAGGCTATACCCAAGTAACTTCAATATGCAGGATGGTAGTGCTTAAACAACCTATCCCTACGATTGACTTGGGTTCACTGG
>NZ_CBFFRL010000712.1:0-151 GCF_965644215.1 Phytobacter sp. V69 | reverse complement strand
CAATTTATCTTGGGAAAGCAAACAAATCATTGCAAACTGAAATTTATAGCGCATTAAATAGACCAGTATCTCTATCTGGCGGATTCAACTCCGAAGTGCAACGCTAAGCCGCCAATCTTAGCTCTGCAAACACCACAGACGGTTGCCTGAA
>NZ_CBFFRL010000711.1:0-151 GCF_965644215.1 Phytobacter sp. V69 | reverse complement strand
ACGGACGGCGCGCTGACGAACCTCCGGGGAAAAACGTGTGTTTTTAGTCATCCTGTTTACCTCTCTCTCAAAGAGTTGTTAGCAGCAATGGAATAGTGACCCACCCCAGCAGCTGAATTTTGACCCTGGGGTTAAGCTGCTCTCTCTGAAA
>NZ_CBFFRL010000710.1:0-151 GCF_965644215.1 Phytobacter sp. V69 | reverse complement strand
TTCAGGCAACCGTCTGTGGTGTTTGCAGAGCTAAGATTGGCGGCTTAGCGTTGCACTTCGGAGTTGAATCCGCCCTGAACTTATGCGGGACGCCAGTCGGCTTTTTCCATGAAAAACCATTGCGGTGAAGCCACTTGTTCATTCCCGGAAT
>NZ_CBFFRL010000709.1:0-151 GCF_965644215.1 Phytobacter sp. V69 | reverse complement strand
CGGCAGGTCTCGCCATGGTGCACCCGTGCGCAAAATCCAGAATACAGCATTGATAAACAAGCGATTATCTTTCGCTCGCGAATTCAGATAATAAGTGCAACGCTCGGACATGATTGTGGAGAGTGTAGGAGGAAGGGTTAACTACCGATAA
>NZ_CBFFRL010000708.1:0-151 GCF_965644215.1 Phytobacter sp. V69 | reverse complement strand
AAGCATAATATGCCTGTTCGCCTTCTGCCGGAGGGATATGCCCCAGCCTTTCCAGCAGCCGGCGATTGTTGTACCAGGACCCTGTACACGATTCTGTGTAAATGCCTTTTCTCAGAAGTGACCGTCCAGGCGGTCACCGAACTCGATAATA
>NZ_CBFFRL010000707.1:0-151 GCF_965644215.1 Phytobacter sp. V69 | reverse complement strand
TTATCGGTAGTTAACCCTTCCTCCTACACTCTCCACAATCATGTCCGAGCGTTGCACTTATTATCTGAATTCGCGCGATTTAATCGGTGGGGTTCAGTGGAGTCCTTAGCTGTATTAGCCTTACCTTAGCTGAGCTGTATTATCTCTCTGT
>NZ_CBFFRL010000706.1:0-151 GCF_965644215.1 Phytobacter sp. V69 | reverse complement strand
TATTATCGAGTTCGGTGACCGCCTGGACGGTCACTTCTGAGAAAAGGCATTTACACAGAATCGTGTACAGGGTCCATAATATGCCTGTTCGCCTTCTGCCGGAGGGATATGCCCCAGCCTTTCCAGCAGCCGGCGATTGTTGTACCAGTCC
>NZ_CBFFRL010000705.1:0-151 GCF_965644215.1 Phytobacter sp. V69 | reverse complement strand
TTCAGGCAACCGTCTGTGGTGTTTGCAGAGCTAAGATTGGCGGCTTAGCGTTGCACTTCGGAGTTGAATCCGCCCCTGCTTATTTCGACGCGGATGCTGTTTCATTTCTTTTACAGCAAGTGGGCCTTTTGCGATAAACCAGTATTTTGAC
>NZ_CBFFRL010000704.1:0-151 GCF_965644215.1 Phytobacter sp. V69 | reverse complement strand
AAACGTGTGTTTTTAGTCATCCTGTTTACCTCTCTCTCAAAGAGTTTAGTCTCCAGGATTCCCGGGGCGGTTCAGTTATAAACGGTCTTCCATGGGCCGTACCGTTCAGGTAAATCGCGCCATGGTGCACCGGAACACAGCACCCAGAACA
>NZ_CBFFRL010000703.1:0-151 GCF_965644215.1 Phytobacter sp. V69 | reverse complement strand
TAAATTAACCTGCTTTTGATGTTGGATTGAACATATCAAAATCAGGCAATTACACAATTTTATGTACAGGCTCCCAGACGGCGGATTCAACTCCGAAGTGCAACGCTAAGCCGCCAATCTTAGCTCTGCAAACACCACAGACGGTTGCCTG
>NZ_CBFFRL010000702.1:0-151 GCF_965644215.1 Phytobacter sp. V69 | reverse complement strand
ATTTTTCGGTGATACCCTGCCAGAGATAGCGGGGAAACTGAGCTGTCGTATTAACGATAATTTTCAAAAACTCAAACCTCCTTTTAGGACTGGTTCAATATCATTAGGAAATGATTTATGACTACCAATAAAGTCTTCAGTGATAATAATG
>NZ_CBFFRL010000701.1:0-151 GCF_965644215.1 Phytobacter sp. V69 | reverse complement strand
ATTCCGGGAATGAACAAGTGGCTTCACCGCAATGGTTTTTCATGGAAAAAGCCGACTGGCGTCCCGCATAAGTTCAGCGAAGAAAAACAGCAGCAGTTCATCACTGAATATGAGGCTCTTAAGCTCACTGCGGGTAATAATAAAGAACCTA
>NZ_CBFFRL010000700.1:0-151 GCF_965644215.1 Phytobacter sp. V69 | reverse complement strand
CAGTAACCCCGTGCCCAAAAGTGATTTCCCCACAGCTTGTTCTTTCGCAGGTAGGGAAATTTACTGAACAACCTAAGAGCTGTTTTGCCCTTCAAATGACCTATCACATGTGAAATAGAAAGACGCGGCGGCACTTTTACCAGTAAATGGA
>NZ_CBFFRL010000699.1:0-151 GCF_965644215.1 Phytobacter sp. V69 | reverse complement strand
CTCTCCGTAGAATGCTTGCCTTCGGTATTTTGGCGCAAAAACTATGTGATATTTACAGTTCCATCGGGTGTGCGCTAAGCTCTTCTCGTCCCCCATTGGGACCCCCTTTTGATTTCTTGTTGAACTTTTGCAGTTGCCAGACCGCAAGATG
>NZ_CBFFRL010000698.1:0-152 GCF_965644215.1 Phytobacter sp. V69 | reverse complement strand
CATAAATTAACCTGCTTTTGATGTTGGATTGAACATATCAAAATCAGGCAATTACACAATTTTATGTACAGGCTCACAACGCGCTCTATAAAGTCCGTCATCTGGTTGAAAATGCCTTCCTGCACCTCAAGCGCTGGCGGGGTATTGCAACG
>NZ_CBFFRL010000697.1:0-152 GCF_965644215.1 Phytobacter sp. V69 | reverse complement strand
TTATTATCGAGTTCGGTGACCGCCTGGACGGTCACTTCTGAGAAAAGGCATTTACACAGAATCGTGTACAGGGTCGGGCATATCCCTCCGGCAGAAGGCGAACAGGCATATTATGCTTCCATCGGGAATAAGGATCTGGCAGCCTGAGTTCC
>NZ_CBFFRL010000696.1:0-152 GCF_965644215.1 Phytobacter sp. V69 | reverse complement strand
TTATCTTTCAATGGTCAAGCTGGGTTGCATCCGATTGTTTTACAAGAGGTTATGCAATTAAGGGACACAGCCTAGCTGGCCATTGCCGCTGGAATACACGCCCGAGCGCCTGGAAGAGGAATTGTACGCTTTCAATCTTGAAACAAACCTGC
>NZ_CBFFRL010000695.1:0-152 GCF_965644215.1 Phytobacter sp. V69 | reverse complement strand
TTATTATCGAGTTCGGTGACCGCCTGGACGGTCACTTCTGAGAAAAGGCATTTACACAGAATCGTGTACAGGGTCCGCGTTGTCGTACTCACGTACGACCTTACGATTCCTGCGCGGTGGGATCACCGCTTTCATACCTTGTTCTTCCGCCA
>NZ_CBFFRL010000694.1:0-152 GCF_965644215.1 Phytobacter sp. V69 | reverse complement strand
AAAACGTATACGATCACTTTGTACTGGTGAATATTTGGCCTTTATTATTCAATGAATGGCAAAGAATAACCTCATCTCGCGAATTCAGATAATAAGTGCAACGCTCGGACATGATTGTGGAGAGTGTAGGAGGAAGGGTTAACTACCGATAA
>NZ_CBFFRL010000693.1:0-152 GCF_965644215.1 Phytobacter sp. V69 | reverse complement strand
CATTGTTTATCCGCCATGAGCTGGTATTTTAAAATAAAAATGCTCCGCTTTCTGGCAGGGCATTCTTTTAAGTCACTGGCGGATTCAACTCCGAAGTGCAACGCTAAGCCGCCAATCTTAGCTCTGCAAACACCACAGACGGTTGCCTGAAT
>NZ_CBFFRL010000692.1:0-152 GCF_965644215.1 Phytobacter sp. V69 | reverse complement strand
GAACTGTTTTTTGCGGGAGGAATAGCTGGCAAGAGCGGGCATCGTGAAAAGTCTATGTCAAAGAAAGGGTTATGTTCGAGCCTGTACATAAAATTGTGTAATTGCCTGATTTTGATATGTTCAATCCAACATCAAAAGCAGGTTAATTTATG
>NZ_CBFFRL010000691.1:0-152 GCF_965644215.1 Phytobacter sp. V69 | reverse complement strand
AAATGCCTTTTCTCAGAAGTGACCGTCCAGGCGGTCACCGAACTCGATAATAAAACGGCTCATCGCCATCCGCCAGTGACCCTGTACACGATTCTGTGTAAATGCCTTTTCTCAGAAGTGACCGTCCAGGCGGTCACCGAACTCGATAATAA
>NZ_CBFFRL010000690.1:0-152 GCF_965644215.1 Phytobacter sp. V69 | reverse complement strand
TTCGGATCAAAGACATAGGCAGGGAACATCACAAAAAAACTGTATGTTACCTGATGACTTCTTAATGCGACAGAACCAGAAAACTTCACCGGTGAAGTTTTTACCTCTGCCGAAGTGCCGTGCTATCGCTATCGCGCTTTTTCCCTTCAGAT
>NZ_CBFFRL010000689.1:0-152 GCF_965644215.1 Phytobacter sp. V69 | reverse complement strand
TTTCAGAGAGAGCAGCTTAACCCCAGGGTCAAAATTCAGCTGCTGGGGTGGGTCACTATTCCATTGCTGCTAACAGTAACAGGCCGTTTGTGTTCTCATTCAGCCCCCGCTCATGCGACGCATACGGGTGGGCGAAGTACGTTTCTGCTTCC
>NZ_CBFFRL010000688.1:0-152 GCF_965644215.1 Phytobacter sp. V69 | reverse complement strand
AGTGGCCGAACTGCTGCCATGGAACGTGGATCTCACCAATAAATAGCCGTCAATACGGCACTCACTGATCGCTTACTGATTTTTGAGATATTTTCGAACGGTATTGCGGGATACGCCCAGATGGGAGGCAATGGTGCGAATGCTCATCCCCT
>NZ_CBFFRL010000687.1:0-152 GCF_965644215.1 Phytobacter sp. V69 | reverse complement strand
CTCTCTGTAAAACGTATACGATCACTTTGTACTGGTGAATATTTGGCCTTTATTATTCAATGAATGGCAAAGAATAAAGCGAATTCAGATAATAAGTGCAACGCTCGGACATGATTGTGGAGAGTGTAGGAGGAAGGGTTAACTACCGATAA
>NZ_CBFFRL010000686.1:0-152 GCF_965644215.1 Phytobacter sp. V69 | reverse complement strand
GTCCGTCTGTACAGGTGGGCGTCTAAGTTACCAGTACTGGCTTAATGGCTACATACGGCGCTGGCTTTACGCTTACAAAAATCAGAAGGCGGAGCCCGTCTATTCGCCACGCCCTAAAGCTGCCAGTCTGCTCGACCCGCATCGTGACTACA
>NZ_CBFFRL010000685.1:0-152 GCF_965644215.1 Phytobacter sp. V69 | reverse complement strand
TTATTATCGAGTTCGGTGACCGCCTGGACGGTCACTTCTGAGAAAAGGCATTTACACAGAATCGTGTACAGGGTCCGGATTCAACTCCGAAGTGCAACGCTAAGCCGCCAATCTTAGCTCTGCAAACACCACAGACGGTTGCCTGAATCCGA
>NZ_CBFFRL010000684.1:0-153 GCF_965644215.1 Phytobacter sp. V69 | reverse complement strand
GCCGTGTATCACCTCCGCTTTGTAAAGCCCGTTGATGCTCTCCGCCATCGCGTTATCGTAAGAGTCGCCTGTGCTGCTGTTAGCAGCAATGGAATAGTGACCCACCCCAGCAGCTGAATTTTGACCCTGGGGTTAAGCTGCTCTCTCTGAAAG
>NZ_CBFFRL010000683.1:0-153 GCF_965644215.1 Phytobacter sp. V69 | reverse complement strand
GAACCTAATCCTGAGTGATCAGGTGGGTCAAATTACAACTGCTGTTGTTAAACAAAGGTGGGTCAAAGTTCGACTGCGACCCTGTACACGATTCTGTGTAAATGCCTTTTCTCAGAAGTGACCGTCCAGGCGGTCACCGAACTCGATAATAAA
>NZ_CBFFRL010000682.1:0-153 GCF_965644215.1 Phytobacter sp. V69 | reverse complement strand
GAGTTGCAGGCAGTGAATGCGCAGCATGAGCAACAGGGGAAAAGGTCTGCGTCCCCGTCGGGACGAGGGATAGCAGGTGTAGTGGCACACTGAATTTGGCCACCTGAGTAGAGGTGATATGCTCACCTCAACATCTTACAGGTGAACCAATGA
>NZ_CBFFRL010000681.1:0-153 GCF_965644215.1 Phytobacter sp. V69 | reverse complement strand
GGCTTACCTTCGCCATATCCTGAGCGTACTGCCGGAGTGGCCCAGCAACAAAGTGGCCGAACTGCTGCCATGGAACGGACCCTGTACACGATTCTGTGTAAATGCCTTTTCTCAGAAGTGACCGTCCAGGCGGTCACCGAACTCGATAATAAA
>NZ_CBFFRL010000680.1:0-153 GCF_965644215.1 Phytobacter sp. V69 | reverse complement strand
TAAGAACACGGCGAAGATACAGGACTATATAAAGCACCAGCTTGAAGAGGATAAAATGGGAGAGCAGTTATCGATTCGTAAGCGTCTCATACATACCGTATTGACTTATAATGGCAATATGCAGCAACTCAGAACCGTACAGACTTACTATTC
>NZ_CBFFRL010000679.1:0-153 GCF_965644215.1 Phytobacter sp. V69 | reverse complement strand
GGTGGGTCGTGCAGGATTCGAACCTGCGACCAATTGATTAAAAGTCAACTGCTCTACCAACTGAGCTAACGACCCGAGTGGTGGGTGATGACGGGATCGAACCGCCGACCCCCTCCTTGTAAGGGAGGTGCTCTCCCAGCTGAGCTAATCACC
>NZ_CBFFRL010000678.1:0-153 GCF_965644215.1 Phytobacter sp. V69 | reverse complement strand
AGAGCAGGTGGGGCATGGTAAAGGTAATGTGCTGCCAGTCGCAGTCGGGGAGAATGTGGCTCTGCTGCGATACCCATGCTCCGTGGCTTTGAAGCCGCAGGAGCTGCAGGCCTTTGATTTGCAGCTCTGGCAGAAAAAGCGGGAATGGGTGCA
>NZ_CBFFRL010000677.1:0-154 GCF_965644215.1 Phytobacter sp. V69 | reverse complement strand
ATGAGCGAGTAACATGAAGTACCGGCAGTTAACCGAGGGCATACGATACCAGATTGCCCTGTTGTTTGGTGAGAAGACTAGCCTCACAGAGATCAGTAAGCGTGTAGGCGTCAGTAAGTCCACGGTCTCCCGTGAGGTCAGGCGGAACGGGATA
>NZ_CBFFRL010000676.1:0-154 GCF_965644215.1 Phytobacter sp. V69 | reverse complement strand
GCCCTCCATGACATGCTGCCATTTCGTCAGTTCTCCGGTATCGACTGCTGCGTCCCCGACCGCACCACCATCATGAAAGGTGCTGGCACTGATTAACCTTAAACTAAAGCAGGCAGGACTGATGATGCGTAAGGGGGTGATTATCGATGCCACC
>NZ_CBFFRL010000675.1:0-154 GCF_965644215.1 Phytobacter sp. V69 | reverse complement strand
ACTTATCGGTAGTTAACCCTTCCTCCTACACTCTCAACAATCATGTCCGAGCGTTGCACTTATTATCTGAATTCGCGCCCAAGTAACTTCAATATGCAGGATGGTAGTGCTTAAACAACCTATCCCTACGATTGACTTGGGTTCACTGGCTCCT
>NZ_CBFFRL010000674.1:0-154 GCF_965644215.1 Phytobacter sp. V69 | reverse complement strand
GGGCATCGTGAAAAGTCTATGTCAAAGAAAGGGTTATGTTCTCATAATTGACGATTAAATCGCACCTTCCTTAAATGCACTCCGCGAATTCAGATAATAAGTGCAACGCTCGGACATGATTGTGGAGAGTGTAGGAGGAAGGGTTAACTACCGA
>NZ_CBFFRL010000673.1:0-154 GCF_965644215.1 Phytobacter sp. V69 | reverse complement strand
GGCTTAACGCCAAATGAATCAGAGCGGCTGTTCCACGAACAGTCAGGTCGTGTGGCCAAAATTAGTTGACCACTACAAGGGAAGCAGCATATCAACGATATCGTGCCATGGGACGAGAACCTCCATACGGTCGAGGAACTGTTTTTTGCGGGAG
>NZ_CBFFRL010000672.1:0-155 GCF_965644215.1 Phytobacter sp. V69 | reverse complement strand
CGGGCTACCACACCCACTGTAGCCCCGGTAAGCGCAGCGCCACCGGGGAAAATCCCGGATGCGGCTACGCCTTATCCAGGCTACCACACCCACTGTAGCCCCGGTAAGCGCAGCGCCACCGGGGAAAATCCCGGATGCGGCTACACCTTATCCGG
>NZ_CBFFRL010000671.1:0-155 GCF_965644215.1 Phytobacter sp. V69 | reverse complement strand
GTCGTCGTCAGCGTAATCACCACGCTGTTGACGAAATACGCGCTGAACATCGAACCGGGATCGAACAACAGCTCACGAAAGGTATCCAGCGTCGGCGTAAACACAAAGCGGGCGAGCAGAATGTCGATTTGCTTTTTAAAGGCGGTGCTTAATAA
>NZ_CBFFRL010000670.1:0-155 GCF_965644215.1 Phytobacter sp. V69 | reverse complement strand
GACTGCCGAAGGCGTGAAGGCGCGGGTGGTGTCCATGCCGTCCACCGACGCATTCGACAAGCAGGATGCGGCCTACCGTGAAGCGGTGCTGCCGAAAGCGGTTTCTGCCCGTGTTGCGGTTGAAGCACTCATCGCCGACTACTGGTACAAATACG
>NZ_CBFFRL010000669.1:0-155 GCF_965644215.1 Phytobacter sp. V69 | reverse complement strand
GTCGTCGTCAGCGTAATCACCACGCTGTTGACGAAATACGCGCTGAACATCGAACCGGGATCGAACAACAGCTCACGCAAGGTATCCAGCGTCGGCGTAAACACAAAGCGGGCGAGCAGAATGTCGATTTGCTTTTTAAAGGCGGTGCTTAATAA
>NZ_CBFFRL010000668.1:0-155 GCF_965644215.1 Phytobacter sp. V69 | reverse complement strand
GATGCTGGTGATGGCGCTGACCGCGCGCTATGTGCCGCGCCAGCAAGGACGTCGCCAGCAGCCGCTCAACCTGAGCCAGGCCGTGATGCTGATTGCCGCCATCCTGATGCTGGTGTGGAGCGCTAAAACTGCGCTGAAAGGTAGCGTGGCCGCCT
>NZ_CBFFRL010000667.1:0-155 GCF_965644215.1 Phytobacter sp. V69 | reverse complement strand
CGGCGGCACATCTGAGTGCACGGATATTACTGCCATCCAGCGCTGTCACGGACCAATCAATAAGACTGTTTTTATCAAGTAAAGTAAGTAACCTGTTGAAAATAATGTTAATCACACCTGACTTTGACCACCGGTTAAAACGGTTGTAAACGGTC
>NZ_CBFFRL010000666.1:0-155 GCF_965644215.1 Phytobacter sp. V69 | reverse complement strand
CTTGATGCCCAGTTCTTTACAGGCACGAAGAATACGCAGTGCAATCTCGCCGCGGTTGGCGATGACAATTTTATCCAACATGTGCGCCTCGTTATTCGATGACGACCAGCGGCTCGTCAAATTCTACCGGTTGACCACTTTCGACCAGAATAGCT
>NZ_CBFFRL010000665.1:0-155 GCF_965644215.1 Phytobacter sp. V69 | reverse complement strand
CCACCGGACGCCTTGATGATCACCGGGTAGCCAATGCGTTTGGCGTGCGCGCGGTTAACATCCATATCGTCGCCCAGTGGGCCGTCGGAGCCTGGTACGGTAGGTACACCCGCCTGTTTCATGGCGGTAATGGCAGACACTTTGTCACCCATCAG
>NZ_CBFFRL010000664.1:0-155 GCF_965644215.1 Phytobacter sp. V69 | reverse complement strand
CTGCATTCCAGAACGCCGGGTCACCCGGAAGTGGGTTACACCGCCGGTGTTGAAACCACCACAGGTCCGCTGGGCCAGGGCATTGCGAATGCAGTGGGCATGGCGATTGCCGAGAAAACCCTGGCGGCGCAGTTCAACCGTCCGGGCCACGACAT
>NZ_CBFFRL010000663.1:0-155 GCF_965644215.1 Phytobacter sp. V69 | reverse complement strand
TTCAACCGAATATTTTATGGATATGTACCGACCAGCAGCGTTGGGATACGCTATCCTGCCTCGGAACTCCCGGCGCAAAGACGCCCCACATTGATAACCTTGCCGCCGCCGGAGTGCTGTTTGAACGCGCCTATGTGCAAAGCCCAATCTGCACC
>NZ_CBFFRL010000662.1:0-155 GCF_965644215.1 Phytobacter sp. V69 | reverse complement strand
ATTTCTTTATTTGACTCTGGCTGTAACCTGTTTTTTCAGCTGCTTGAGAAATTTCACCATCGAAATAATTTTTTACAGCAAATCGGATAGCTGCATTATTATCACTGAAGACTTTATTGGTAGTCATAAATCATTTCCTAATGATATTGAACCAG
>NZ_CBFFRL010000661.1:0-155 GCF_965644215.1 Phytobacter sp. V69 | reverse complement strand
AAGAAGACCCGGGGCGCCTGGCGGAGCGTCAAATACCTGGGCCGCTACCTGAAGCGACCGCCGGTGTCAGCGGCGAAACTCAGGCACTACAGCGGCGGCGCAGTGATACACCATTACTACGACCACCGCACGCAGCAGTACCGCCAGCAGTCGCT
>NZ_CBFFRL010000660.1:0-155 GCF_965644215.1 Phytobacter sp. V69 | reverse complement strand
GCATGCTGTCGAGGAAATCTGGCGCGGAGCCGTCATCCGCCTGCTGCGCCACAGCCATGACCTGATAAATCCCGGCAACCTGCCGGGGCTGGGGCATATCCGCGACAAAAAGCAGTGGCAGCGCTATCTGCAGGCGCAGTACGGGCGCCGCTGGA
>NZ_CBFFRL010000659.1:0-155 GCF_965644215.1 Phytobacter sp. V69 | reverse complement strand
TTTATATTTGCATGAACACCACCTCCTATGGAGGTGGTCAGCAATAAGTTGGCTCTGCCAATAATGCTACTCATGGGAAAATCCGAATCTGTTATCCCCATAACTGATAAGGATTTAACCATGAGTAGATTCCAGAAAGCATCTCATGTGCTCTG
>NZ_CBFFRL010000658.1:0-155 GCF_965644215.1 Phytobacter sp. V69 | reverse complement strand
CCCGGTGTTTCAGTCAGGTATTCGCACTTCATGACATTGTTTATCCGCCATGAGCTGGTATTTTAAAATAAAAATGCCCCGCTTTCTGGCAGGGCATTCTTTTAAGTCACTTACAGTTTTTATGTCAGTCCCTGCTTTGCAGGAGAAAACGGTAA
>NZ_CBFFRL010000657.1:0-155 GCF_965644215.1 Phytobacter sp. V69 | reverse complement strand
CGGGATAATCTGGTTTCAGGGCACGATCATCACCTCACGCCTGAACGAGATGGACAGCTACAGCCAGCAGCTGGCGAGCCTGAAAGCGAAAAGCGGCGCGGGCGTTACGATTTACAGCGACGATACGCGCCGGAACACCTACCTGGTGGTGCTGC
>NZ_CBFFRL010000656.1:0-155 GCF_965644215.1 Phytobacter sp. V69 | reverse complement strand
ATCAGCATTGCCGATCCGGACGGCGGCCGAAATATCCGGCTGAAAGGAATGATTTATGAGCGAGATTTTAAATTTGGCGAAGGGCTTCGAGGAGAAATCGAAGCAGCAGGCGCAGGATACCGAGCAGAGCGTGAAGCGCGAGTTCGCGAGGCTGG
>NZ_CBFFRL010000655.1:0-155 GCF_965644215.1 Phytobacter sp. V69 | reverse complement strand
GCGCGAGTTCGCGAGGCTGGAGACGTCTATCAGCGCGGAACTGCAATCAAGCTCGCAGAGCATCAGCAACGCTATCCACGAGCAGAACGGCAGGCTGACGGGCATGCTCAGGAAGTCAGTCTCAACGGCGATGGCGTGGATATTCCTCTGCTTCG
>NZ_CBFFRL010000654.1:0-155 GCF_965644215.1 Phytobacter sp. V69 | reverse complement strand
ATGTGAAGATTCTGGAAGCGGAATGTTGTGCAGATCATATCCATATGCTTCTGGAGATCCCGCCCAAGATGAGCGTGCCAGGGTTCATGGGTTATCTGAAGGGAAAAAGCAGCCTGATGCTTTACGAGCAGTTTGGAGATATGAAATTCAAATAC
>NZ_CBFFRL010000653.1:0-155 GCF_965644215.1 Phytobacter sp. V69 | reverse complement strand
AAATAAGCGGAAGCCTGGCGCAGGATATCGTTGCTGCGGCGCAGCTCACGAACTTCCCGCTCCAGCTCTTTCAGGCGCTGGCGTTCAGGAGTGGTGAGGCCACCATCACCGCCTCCGGCATCGCGTTCATACTGACGTAGCCAGATACGCAGGGT
>NZ_CBFFRL010000652.1:0-155 GCF_965644215.1 Phytobacter sp. V69 | reverse complement strand
TTTCCTGGAGAGTATTTTAGTTGGGAACTCAGGCTGCCAGATCCTTATTCCCGATGGAAGCATAATATGCCTGTTCGGCTTCTGCCGGAGGGATATGCCCCAGCCTTTCCAGCAGCCGGCGATTGTTGTACCAGTCCACCCAGGCCAGCGTGGCC
>NZ_CBFFRL010000651.1:0-155 GCF_965644215.1 Phytobacter sp. V69 | reverse complement strand
GATATCGTTGATATGCTGCTTCCCTGCTATCCCTCGTCCCGACGGGGACGCAGACCTTTTCCCCTGTTGCTCATGCTCCGCATTCACTGCCTGCAACTCTGGTTTGACCTCAGTGACAGCGCTGCCGAAGATGCCCTCCATGACATGCTGCCATT
>NZ_CBFFRL010000650.1:0-157 GCF_965644215.1 Phytobacter sp. V69 | reverse complement strand
TTCAGGCAACCGTCTGTGGTGTTTGCAGAGCTAAGATTGGCGGCTTAGCGTTGCACTTCGGAGTTGAATCCGCCGAGTCCTTATACCCAAGTAACTTCAATATGCAGGATGGTAGTGCTTAAACAACCTATCCCTACGATTGACTTGGGTTCACTGG
>NZ_CBFFRL010000649.1:0-157 GCF_965644215.1 Phytobacter sp. V69 | reverse complement strand
ATTCAGGCAACCGTCTGTGGTGTTTGCAGAGCTAAGATTGGCGGCTTAGCGTTGCACTTCGGAGTTGAATCCGCCGGGTATATGACTACCAATAAAGTCTTCAGTGATAATAATGCAGCTATCCGATTTGCTGTAAAAAATTATTTCGATGGTGAAA
>NZ_CBFFRL010000648.1:0-157 GCF_965644215.1 Phytobacter sp. V69 | reverse complement strand
AGAAGTGAAACGCCGTAGCGCCGATGGTAGTGTGGGGTCTCCCCATGTGAGAGTAGGGAACTGCCAGGCATCAAATTTAGCGTGCTGATATGGCTCAGTTGGTAGAGCGCACCCTTGGTAAGGGTGAGGTCC
This sequence comes from Phytobacter sp. V69, assembly GCF_965644215.1. Lineage (NCBI taxonomy): Bacteria > Pseudomonadati > Pseudomonadota > Gammaproteobacteria > Enterobacterales > Enterobacteriaceae > Phytobacter > Phytobacter sp. V69. Next base: position 25 of record NZ_CBFFRL010000648.1, on the reverse strand, counting down.
CCAGTTCGACTCTGGGTATCAGCAC
>NZ_CBFFRL010000647.1:0-158 GCF_965644215.1 Phytobacter sp. V69 | reverse complement strand
TGCTGTTTGCGATGGGCAATCTGGTTCGCGCTGCGCAACTGGCCGGACTAGCATAAATAATGTGCAAGATGAGGTTAGGCGGATTCAAGAGCCTGTACATAAAATTGTGTAATTGCCTGATTTTGATATGTTCAATCCAACATCAAAAGCAGGTTAAT
>NZ_CBFFRL010000646.1:0-161 GCF_965644215.1 Phytobacter sp. V69 | reverse complement strand
TTGTACAGCTCACCGCCCTCTGCTTTATCGCAGGTCACGTGCTGGTAAATCCACTCGTGACTAACCGGCCTGCCGATGATATGACCAACGGCGCTGATCTGTTCCGGGCTCCACAGCCAGTTTAGCGCAGCCTCAACAAAGAAGACCGTATCCTCGCGCAT
>NZ_CBFFRL010000645.1:0-163 GCF_965644215.1 Phytobacter sp. V69 | reverse complement strand
AGCACCCAGAACATGCCGTTGATGATCTTACGATGCTCTGCCCACGGACGCCCGACCCGTGGAGATACAGACTCTGCTGGCAGAATGGGGTGGATGATAGTCCATGCTTCATCGGGAATATCGTAGCGAGCCATAGTTCAATATGTTGTTGAAAAAGACAGTT
>NZ_CBFFRL010000644.1:0-164 GCF_965644215.1 Phytobacter sp. V69 | reverse complement strand
TGTCCGTCTGTACAGGTGGGCGTCTAAGTTACCAGTACTGGCTTAATGGCTACATACGGCGCTGGCTTTACGCTTACCAACCAACGAGGACCCTGTACACGATTCTGTGTAAATGCCTTTTCTCAGAAGTGACCGTCCAGGCGGTCACCGAACTCGATAATAAA
>NZ_CBFFRL010000643.1:0-166 GCF_965644215.1 Phytobacter sp. V69 | reverse complement strand
GTAGCGAGCCATAGTTCAATATGTTGTTGAAAAAGACAGTTACTATAACTCAGGTGATTAAGGGACACAGCCTAGCATAAATAATGTGCAAGAGGCGGATTCAACTCCGAAGTGCAACGCTAAGCCGCCAATCTTAGCTCTGCAAACACCACAGACGGTTGCCTGA
>NZ_CBFFRL010000642.1:0-168 GCF_965644215.1 Phytobacter sp. V69 | reverse complement strand
ATAAATTAACCTGCTTTTGATGTTGGATTGAACATATCAAAATCAGGCAATTACACAATTTTATGTACAGGCTCTTCGACTGCTGTTGACAGCTGCCCGTTGATGCCAGCAGCCCTGCGTCCTTAAGCCGTTGCGTGTACGCCAGCGACACATACTGCGAGCCTTTAT
>NZ_CBFFRL010000641.1:0-169 GCF_965644215.1 Phytobacter sp. V69 | reverse complement strand
TCAGGCAACCGTCTGTGGTGTTTGCAGAGCTAAGATTGGCGGCTTAGCGTTGCACTTCGGAGTTGAATCCGCCTTTCACATTATGTTAGTGGTGCTAAGGAAGGTGCGATTTAATCGGTGGGGTTCAGTGGAGTCCTTAGCTGTATTAGCCTTACCTTAGCTGAGCTGT
>NZ_CBFFRL010000640.1:0-170 GCF_965644215.1 Phytobacter sp. V69 | reverse complement strand
CGACGCTGGGAAGTTGAATTTAAACCGCTCTGCGATTCAAAGGTAAATCCGTACTGGCGTAAACGTCACCTCCGTGGCTACATCCGCGACTGTGCGTTAACCACGGCTGATTGCATGGTTGAACGTATGGCCGAGGACAACGCCCGCGTCGACTTTGGAATTACCGGATG
>NZ_CBFFRL010000639.1:0-170 GCF_965644215.1 Phytobacter sp. V69 | reverse complement strand
CTATTCCAGCCTATCGGCGCCACGATATTTCTGACAATGTATGGAGTTTACTGGAACCTCATTTACCCGGGCGCGAATGTACCTGGGGAGGGAGAGCGGCGGATTCAACTCCGAAGTGCAACGCTAAGCCGCCAATCTTAGCTCTGCAAACACCACAGACGGTTGCCTGA
>NZ_CBFFRL010000638.1:0-171 GCF_965644215.1 Phytobacter sp. V69 | reverse complement strand
CTTCCATCGGGAATAAGGATCTGGCAGCCTGAGTTCCCAACTAAAATACTCTCCAGGAAAACCGGGGCGGTTCATAAGTGTATTTTTCCCCGGAATCTAGATAGTGTCGTCACGAGGATAAAAATCATTGATAATAGGGCCTTCTAATCAGAAGGCCCTATTATCATGACT
>NZ_CBFFRL010000637.1:0-172 GCF_965644215.1 Phytobacter sp. V69 | reverse complement strand
ACCAAAGACCAGCCAGAACGTGCCGAAGAATTCGGCAGCGGTTTTTCTTAACATTGATGAGTTCCTTCTGATTGTTAACCATTAACGGCGCTAATTATAACGCATGCCGGTGATAATTAACTAAATACAGAAGGAAACTGAATTTATTCTCCCTGTTGGCTGGCATTAACCT
>NZ_CBFFRL010000636.1:0-178 GCF_965644215.1 Phytobacter sp. V69 | reverse complement strand
TTTCGTCCGAAGACGTTAAGAATCCATGTCACTTTGAGTGCCCACACAGATTGTCTGATAAATTGTTAAAGAGCAGTGCAACGCGGCTTTCGCTCACCGTTGCGAGGTGGCGTATATTACGCTTTCCTCATTCAGAGTCAAGCATTTAATTTCGCTTTTCTCTGTCGGGATTCTCAGG
>NZ_CBFFRL010000635.1:0-188 GCF_965644215.1 Phytobacter sp. V69 | reverse complement strand
TATCTTTCAATGGTCAAGCTGGGTTGCATCCGATTGTTTTACAAGAGGTTATGCAATTAAGGGACACAGCTTAGCCTTACCTTAGCTGAGCTGTATTATCTCTCTGTAAAACGTATACGATCACTTTGTACTGGTGAATATTTGGCCTTTATTATTCAATGAATGGCAAAGAATAACCTCATCTTGCA
>NZ_CBFFRL010000634.1:0-188 GCF_965644215.1 Phytobacter sp. V69 | reverse complement strand
CCTGAGTGATCAGGTGGGTCAAATTACAACTGCTGTTGTTAAACAAAGGTGGGTCAAAGTTCGACTGCTGTTGACAGAAAAGCGAAATGAACGCCTTTTCATGGTTTATTAGTAAGCGTCTCATCCAGACCGTCTTTTATTTTTGCCCGTGTTTTCTACCATGGACACTTTCACGAACATGGACACTA
>NZ_CBFFRL010000633.1:0-189 GCF_965644215.1 Phytobacter sp. V69 | reverse complement strand
ATAACATCAGGCATTCCCGGCTGTCGCTGTGCTAAGCCGGGCTACGAGCCAGCCGCGGGCAGGTAGCCCGGATAAGGCGTTCGCGCCGCATCCGGGGAAACGCTCACCGGATATAACATCAGGCATTCCCGGCTGTCGCTGTGCTAAGCCGGGCTACGAGCCAGCCGCGGGCAGGTAGCCCGGATAAGG
>NZ_CBFFRL010000632.1:0-190 GCF_965644215.1 Phytobacter sp. V69 | reverse complement strand
CAGTAAACCCAAGTTAATCGTAGGGATAGATTGTTTAAGCACTACCATCCTGCATCTTGAAGTTACTTGGGTATATCTTATTTCTGACTGGATGTGGGAAATATATTTAAGTTCTACGCGAATTCAGATAATAAGTGCAACGCTCGGACATGATTGTGGAGAGTGTAGGAGGAAGGGTTAACTACCGATA
>NZ_CBFFRL010000631.1:0-191 GCF_965644215.1 Phytobacter sp. V69 | reverse complement strand
GGGAGGAGGACAAATCTGCCGGGAGCGGATTTGAACGTTGGCAGCAACGGCCCGGAGGGTGGCGGGCAGGACGCCCGCCATAAACTGTATTAGTCGCGACTTGATCTGACACTTGACCTTGAAAGGTTGAGAGTTACCGGTTTTGATATGGGTGTCGAATCCTTATACAAAACGCGAGGTAACTCTCATGC
>NZ_CBFFRL010000630.1:0-192 GCF_965644215.1 Phytobacter sp. V69 | reverse complement strand
CCTCATTTCTCGCTGCCGTCCAGATCAGATGCATCGCTCTCTGGGCTAAAATCTTGTGACGACACTATCTAGTAAAATAGAATTTGACCTGTCTTTGCTGCAGAATTTTCTCCATCTGCTTAGATAGTGTCGTCACGAGGATAAAAATCATTGATAATAGGGCCTTCTAATCAGAAGGCCCTATTATCATGA
>NZ_CBFFRL010000629.1:0-195 GCF_965644215.1 Phytobacter sp. V69 | reverse complement strand
TTATTATCGAGTTCGGTGACCGCCTGGACGGTCACTTCTGAGAAAAGGCATTTACACAGAATCGTGTACAGGGTCTCACTTCTGAGAAAAGGCATTTACACAGAATCGTGTACAGGGTCGGATTCAACTCCGAAGTGCAACGCTAAGCCGCCAATCTTAGCTCTGCAAACACCACAGACGGTTGCCTGAATCCGA
>NZ_CBFFRL010000628.1:0-195 GCF_965644215.1 Phytobacter sp. V69 | reverse complement strand
ATAATACAGCTCAGCTAAGGTAAGGCTAATACAGCTAAGGACTCCACTGAACCCCACCGATTAAATCGCACCTTCCATAGGTATATATATTGATATTAATTATCGATCAATAAATGATTGATTCGCGAATTCAGATAATAAGTGCAACGCTCGGACATGATTGTGGAGAGTGTAGGAGGAAGGGTTAACTACCGA
>NZ_CBFFRL010000627.1:0-198 GCF_965644215.1 Phytobacter sp. V69 | reverse complement strand
GCGAGCCATAGTTCAATATGTTGTTGAAAAAGACAGTTACTATAACTCAGGTGATTAAGGGACACAGCCTAATGTTTGGCGTTTCGCAAGCTTTAACATTAATCACGACATTGTTTAGGTTAATAGCGAATTCAGATAATAAGTGCAACGCTCGGACATGATTGTGGAGAGTGTAGGAGGAAGGGTTAACTACCGATA
>NZ_CBFFRL010000626.1:0-199 GCF_965644215.1 Phytobacter sp. V69 | reverse complement strand
GAAAGTCTGATGTTCATGGTCTGAGCATGATCCCCTGACAGCATGAAATCAAGCAGTTTCAATGATCACGGGTATATCTAACCAGCTGATATAGTGTCATTTTAAATGATGGCGTAAAAGGTAATTGAACCGCCCCGGGAATCCTGGAGACTAAACTCTTTGAGAGAGAGGTAAACAGGATGACTAAAAACACACGTTT
>NZ_CBFFRL010000625.1:0-199 GCF_965644215.1 Phytobacter sp. V69 | reverse complement strand
CGGGCATCGTGAAAAGTCTATGTCAAAGAAAGGGTTATGTTCTCATAATTGACGATTAAATCGCACCTTCCTTAATGAGTTCACGTGCCAGGTTGCCATGCGTCACTACAATAACGGTACATTCCATCGCGAATTCAGATAATAAGTGCAACGCTCGGACATGATTGTGGAGAGTGTAGGAGGAAGGGTTAACTACCGA
>NZ_CBFFRL010000624.1:0-200 GCF_965644215.1 Phytobacter sp. V69 | reverse complement strand
TAGTGCTTAAACAACCTATCCCTACGATTGACTTGGGTTCACTGGCTCCTGCAACTCGAAGTATTCTGGGTATAATTATCTTAAAGTAACCACTCCTTAATAATATAAATGAACGAGTTTTTGTTTAGGGAAGGTGCGATTTAATCGGTGGGGTTCAGTGGAGTCCTTAGCTGTATTAGCCTTACCTTAGCTGAGCTGTA
>NZ_CBFFRL010000623.1:0-201 GCF_965644215.1 Phytobacter sp. V69 | reverse complement strand
AGTCATGATAATAGGGCCTTCTGATTAGAAGGCCCTATTATCAATGATTTTTATCCTCGTGACGACACTATCTAGTACCTTATTACAAAAAATAAAATTATAAGAAATGATATTCATACAGTTAAAAGCGAATTCAGATAATAAGTGCAACGCTCGGACATGATTGTGGAGAGTGTAGGAGGAAGGGTTAACTACCGATAA
>NZ_CBFFRL010000622.1:0-201 GCF_965644215.1 Phytobacter sp. V69 | reverse complement strand
TAGCGAGCCATAGTTCAATATGTTGTTGAAAAAGACAGTTACTATAACTCAGGTGATTAAGGGACACAGCCTAGTGAGAAACGGACAATCTTGCTGTCAACGCCCAATGTAAAAGTCCTGGAGCCTGCGCGAATTCAGATAATAAGTGCAACGCTCGGACATGATTGTGGAGAGTGTAGGAGGAAGGGTTAACTACCGATA
>NZ_CBFFRL010000621.1:0-201 GCF_965644215.1 Phytobacter sp. V69 | reverse complement strand
TGTTAGGGCGCGGCTGGTAAGAGAGCCTTATAGGCGCATCAGAAAAACCTCCGGCTATGCCGGAGGATATTTATTTAATATTTGTAACGAATTCAGCATGATGGTTGCTTAACGAGCACGGAGAGCTAGGCTGTGTCCCTTAATCACCTGAGTTATAGTAACTGTCTTTTTCAACAACATATTGAACTATGGCTCGCTACG
>NZ_CBFFRL010000620.1:0-201 GCF_965644215.1 Phytobacter sp. V69 | reverse complement strand
TCTGCCGGGTTGTAATTCAACTCAGTCATTCCAGGCCTCCAGCTCGTTCTGTATTTCGTCGTCGATTTCATCGGTGGTAGCGTCTACGTTGAGGTGATCCAGAGCCTCTTTGCGGTACTGCTCGCGGCGTTCGCGATACCAGTCGGCAAACTCTGGCGACCATCCGGTAATTCCAAAGTCGACGCGGGCGTTGTCCTCGGC
>NZ_CBFFRL010000619.1:0-201 GCF_965644215.1 Phytobacter sp. V69 | reverse complement strand
GTTATGCAATGCGCCCTGCGCTTATGGCGGGCTGTTGTCTGGCACGGTTCATGTGCTAATATCCTTTCAAGGTTTCGACCTGGCCCTGGTTATCATGTCCGCTCGCCAAAGTAGAGCATGATTGCCGGGGCTTTGTTTTTTCTGTTGCCGTTAAATTACACGCGAACGGCCTCGCCTGTCGAATCCTTCTGTCACAACGGC
>NZ_CBFFRL010000618.1:0-202 GCF_965644215.1 Phytobacter sp. V69 | reverse complement strand
AGAAGTGAAACGCCGTAGCGCCGATGGTAGTGTGGGGTCTCCCCATGTGAGAGTAGGGAACTGCCAGGCATCAAATTAGCAGTAAACCGGGATGAATAATCCGGGTAGTGACAAAGAAATTCGGTGGAGCGGTAGTTCAGTCGGTTAGAATACCTGCCTGTCACGCAGGGGGTCGCGGGTTCGAGTCCCGTCCGTTCCGCCA
>NZ_CBFFRL010000617.1:0-203 GCF_965644215.1 Phytobacter sp. V69 | reverse complement strand
TGTAAAACGTATACGATCACTTTGTACTGGTGAATATTTGGCCTTTATTATTCAATGAATGGCAAAGAATAACCTCATCTTGCACATTATTTATGCTATTCCGGCCAGTTGCGCAGCGCGAACCAGATTGAACCGCCCCGGGAATCCTGGAGACTAAACTCTTTGAGAGAGAGGTAAACAGGATGACTAAAAACACACGTTTT
>NZ_CBFFRL010000616.1:0-203 GCF_965644215.1 Phytobacter sp. V69 | reverse complement strand
GGCCTCATTTCTCGCTGCCGTCCAGATCAGATGCATCGCTCTCTGGGCTAAAATCTTGTGACGACACTATCTAGAAAACTTCCAGAAAGTGTGTGTATCTTTTTCGGGCGGAAAAGATTCCAGTATCACGCGAATTCAGATAATAAGTGCAACGCTCGGACATGATTGTGGAGAGTGTAGGAGGAAGGGTTAACTACCGATAA
>NZ_CBFFRL010000615.1:0-203 GCF_965644215.1 Phytobacter sp. V69 | reverse complement strand
AATAGTCATGATAATAGGGCCTTCTAATTAGAAGGCCCTATTATCAATGATTTTTATCCTCGTGACGACACTATCTAGGAATCTGGAAAAACGTTTTAAAAACTCACTGACCATGAACACAGGAGTCCGAAACGCAGTGATGGTGTGTTGTCGGAGAAATCATGGCAATAAAATACTGTTTTCGGCGAGTTTTTAACCGGAAA
>NZ_CBFFRL010000614.1:0-205 GCF_965644215.1 Phytobacter sp. V69 | reverse complement strand
GCGAGTAACATGAAGTACCGGCAGTTAACCGAGGGCATACGATACCAGATTGCCCTGTTGTTTGGTGAGAAGATTAGGCTGTGTCCCTTAATTGCATAACCTCTTGTAAAACAATCGGATGCAACCCGGCTTCACCATTGAAAGATAATTCCTCGCCGTTTTGTCGTAACGTGTTGCAATGCGCCGGTATTCTTTCAGGCGACCA
>NZ_CBFFRL010000613.1:0-206 GCF_965644215.1 Phytobacter sp. V69 | reverse complement strand
CCGTGGCAGCGCTTGAAGCTGCACTGCTCGACCTGTTAGGTAAGGCGCTGAATGTCCCGGTCTGTGAACTGCTCGGGTCGGGCAAACAGCGTGACGCCGTGACCGTGCTGGGTTACCTGTTCTACATCGGCGACCGCACCAAAACCGACCTGCCGTACCTCGACAAAACCGACGGCAACCACGACTGGTATCACCTGCGTCACCAG
>NZ_CBFFRL010000612.1:0-207 GCF_965644215.1 Phytobacter sp. V69 | reverse complement strand
TATCGGTAGTTAACCCTTCCTCCTACACTCTCCACAATCATGTCCGAGCGTTGCACTTATTATCTGAATTCGCGGGATGCTGTTTTTTATCATTGTCGAATCGGTCAATAAAAAGCACATTTCTTTCTATGAGTTTAGATAGTGTCGTCACAAGATTTTAGCCCAGAGAGCGATGCATCTGATCTGGACGGCAGCGAGAAATGAGGC
>NZ_CBFFRL010000611.1:0-207 GCF_965644215.1 Phytobacter sp. V69 | reverse complement strand
TCGGCAGGCCGGTTAGTCACGAGTGGATTTACCAGCACGTGACCTGCGATAAAGCAGAGGGCGGTGAGCTGTACAAGTTCCTCCGGCAGGGTAAACGCCGCTATCGCAAAGGCTATGGTAAAAAGCGAAATCCGATACCTGACGCCGTATCCATCGAGCAGAGACCAGCCGTTGTTGATGCTCGTACCCGACTGGGTGACTGGGAAG
>NZ_CBFFRL010000610.1:0-209 GCF_965644215.1 Phytobacter sp. V69 | reverse complement strand
TGCCGTTTGGAAGTCGCCAGTAATTTCTCAACCTCCAGGAACCGCGCTTCGGCATCTGACTCATCCGGTTGTGGCAGGGAGTTGATCGCCGCTTCCACTTTGTTGCGAGCATCAACCAGGTAATAGCGTTTCACCGCTTTGTTTTTCAGCTCGGTAAAGAGCGCTGTTCCAAGGGGGAACTTCTGCGCTTCGATATCCACGCGCACAGC
>NZ_CBFFRL010000609.1:0-214 GCF_965644215.1 Phytobacter sp. V69 | reverse complement strand
TATCGGTAGTTAACCCTTCCTCCTACACTCTCCACAATCATGTCCGAGCGTTGCACTTATTATCTGAATTCGCGAACCCTTCCTCCTACACTCTCCACAATCATGTCCGAGCGTTGCACTTATTATCTGAATTCGCGTTTGACTAATTGTTTTATTTTTTTAGGTGGTAAGGAAATCGTTTTTGGGTAAGATAGAGATACTGGTCTATTTAATG
>NZ_CBFFRL010000608.1:0-216 GCF_965644215.1 Phytobacter sp. V69 | reverse complement strand
AGCTCAGTTGGTAGAGCACGACCTTGCCAAGGTCGGGGTCGCGAGTTCGAGTCTCGTTTCCCGCTCCAAAATTTGAATGCACCATCAATCGCCGGTCCTTACGTGTAGCCAAGCTGTTGCAACGTGAAGCCAGAGATTATGCGGGAATAGCTCAGTTGGTAGAGCACGACCTTGCCAAGGTCGGGGTCGCGAGTTCGAGTCTCGTTTCCCGCTCCA
>NZ_CBFFRL010000607.1:0-219 GCF_965644215.1 Phytobacter sp. V69 | reverse complement strand
GTAGTGCTTAAACAACCTATCCCTACGATTGACTTGGGTTCACTGGCTCCTGCAACTCGAAGTATTCTGGGTATATGAAGGATGGTACGACCGTACGCTACCAAAGCTTCTTCAACCTTGATGCTGATGGCCTGCATAGCCAATTAGGCTGTGTCCCTTAATTGCATAACCTCTTGTAAAACAATCGGATGCAACCCAGCTTGACCATTGAAAGATAAT
>NZ_CBFFRL010000606.1:0-219 GCF_965644215.1 Phytobacter sp. V69 | reverse complement strand
CAATATCATATCGTATGGACACCCAAGTACCGATTTCGCATCCTGAGGAATAACGTTGGTAAAGAGGTCTACAGGCAGATAAGGATCTCAAGTGAACAGCTCGGGATAGAAGTGGTAGAGCTGAATGTCCAGATTGATCATGTCCATTTACTGGTAAAAGTGCCGCCGCGTCTTTCTATTTCACATGTGATAGGTCATTTGAAGGGCAAAACAGCTCTT
>NZ_CBFFRL010000605.1:0-223 GCF_965644215.1 Phytobacter sp. V69 | reverse complement strand
AGTCATGATAATAGGGCCTTCTGATTAGAAGGCCCTATTATCAATGATTTTTATCCTCGTGACGATACTATCTAACCCTTTTAGTAATTCTTCTTTATCATATTCAGTAAATTGATGTGCGATTTGAATGTCCATACATATCCATTTGAACGGCGGATTCAACTCCGAAGTGCAACGCTAAGCCGCCAATCTTAGCTCTGCAAACACCACAGACGGTTGCCTG
>NZ_CBFFRL010000604.1:0-225 GCF_965644215.1 Phytobacter sp. V69 | reverse complement strand
CCACAACTACATATCATTACCCTGGCGGTGATTGAATATCCCGGTGTTTCAGTCAGGTATTCGCACTTCATGACATTATTTATCCGCCATGAGCTGGTATTTTAAAATAAAAATGCTCCGCTTTCTGGCAGGGCATTCTTTTAAGTCACTCGCGAATTCAGATAATAAGTGCAACGCTCGGACATGATTGTGGAGAGTGTAGGAGGAAGGGTTAACTACCGATAA
>NZ_CBFFRL010000603.1:0-227 GCF_965644215.1 Phytobacter sp. V69 | reverse complement strand
AGTCATGATAATAGGGCCTTCTGATTAGAAGGCCCTATTATCAATGATTTTTATCCTCGTGACGACACTATCTAGTCTGTTTCATTTGAAAATAATGCTGTGACGAACGTTGGCGGCGCAGCATTATCAGCAAATCATATAAATAAAGTCAGAAAAAGGCGGATTCAACTCCGAAGTGCAACGCTAAGCCGCCAATCTTAGCTCTGCAAACACCACAGACGGTTGCC
>NZ_CBFFRL010000602.1:0-229 GCF_965644215.1 Phytobacter sp. V69 | reverse complement strand
CTGGCAGTTCCCTACTCTCACATGGGGAGACCCCACACTACCATCGGCGCTACGGCGTTTCACTTCTGAGTTCGGCATGGGGTCAGGTGGGACCACCGCGCTAAAGCCGCCAGGCAAATTCTTTTCTAAGCGCCGAACGTTAACCTTAAAACTGGTGCTGATACCCAGAGTCGAACTGGGGACCTCACCCTTACCAAGGGTGCGCTCTACCAACTGAGCCATATCAGCA
>NZ_CBFFRL010000601.1:0-232 GCF_965644215.1 Phytobacter sp. V69 | reverse complement strand
GTCAAAATACTGGTTTATCGCAAAAGGCCCACTTGCTGTAAAAGAAATGAAACAGCATCCGCGTCGAAATAAGCAGGCACTTAATGATGAATTTGTGAAAGCCAGTATCAGGGCGAAGGTTGAACATCCGTTCCGGATACTGAAATGCCAGTTTGGTTTCAGAAAGACCCGAATACGGGGTCTGAAGAAAAATCACAACCGTCTGTCAATGCTGTTTGCGATGGGCAATCTG
>NZ_CBFFRL010000600.1:0-235 GCF_965644215.1 Phytobacter sp. V69 | reverse complement strand
GAGTTCCAGCGCATTGAGGCAGACCAGAAACAGACAGTTGCGGCAATGAAAGCCTGCATCAAGGAATACAACGCCACCCTGCCCGCCCCGGTGAAAACCAGTGGCAGCCGTGACGCACTGCTCGAGCAACTGGCGATCATCAATCCTGACCTGGTAGCGCTGGAAGCACAGAAGCCTGCGCCGTTGAAAGTATCCGGCACCAAAGCAGACCTGATTCAATCAGTTAAATCGGTAA
>NZ_CBFFRL010000599.1:0-236 GCF_965644215.1 Phytobacter sp. V69 | reverse complement strand
CGGCCTCATTTCTCGCTGCCGTCCAGATCAGATGCATCGCTCTCTGGGCTAAAATCTTGTGACGACACTATCTAAGCGCTGCGGAAAAAATACTGGCAAAGACCAAAGCAGTATGGGGACTACTGATTTGCGTAAATACGCCAGTCATAAAAGTTTTTAAGGCGCGAATTCAGATAATAAGTGCAACGCTCGGACATGATTGTGGAGAGTGTAGGAGGAAGGGTTAACTACCGATA
>NZ_CBFFRL010000598.1:0-237 GCF_965644215.1 Phytobacter sp. V69 | reverse complement strand
CATGGAGCAGTCACGTTCAGCCAGATAGATGGCGTTGCCCTGACCGTCTGCCAGTACCTGGATCTCGATATGACGAGAATTTTCCAGGTATTTTTCCATGTACACCATGTCGTTGTTGAACGCCGCTTTGGCTTCCGCTTTGGTCATGGTAATGGACTGCGCCAGCTCTGCGTCACCGCGAACCACGCGCATACCGCGACCGCCGCCACCACCGGACGCCTTGATGATCACCGGGTA
>NZ_CBFFRL010000597.1:0-242 GCF_965644215.1 Phytobacter sp. V69 | reverse complement strand
GGGTGCGGATGCTGGCTCCAGTAAAACTCATCGTAACCATCGTCGGGGCGATGTTCCACGCCGTGCTGGCTGGCGGATAGATGCAGCTTACCAATCAACCCTGTGCGATATCCCGCTTGCTGAAATGAACGAGGTAACAGATGCAGGTGTTCGGGAAAACCGCGATTGCCGTTGCGCTGTACCTGATGCGCAATCGGGTACATTCCGGTCAGGAACGAGGCACGGCTGGGGGTGCAGATTGG
>NZ_CBFFRL010000596.1:0-251 GCF_965644215.1 Phytobacter sp. V69 | reverse complement strand
TTAGGGCGCGGCTGGTAAGAGAGCCTTATAGGCGCATCAGAAAAACCTCCGGCTATGCCGGAGGATATTTATTATGCGACTCAGAAAATCTTCCCCAAAACTTTCCCCAAAAACAAATCCTGTCGTCAGAAGATGCAATCGCTGATGCAATTATGCGGATTACACAATGAGAGACTTTTTAGATAGTGTCGTCACAAGATTTTAGCCCAGAGAGCGATGCATCTGATCTGGACGGCAGCGAGAAATGAGGC
>NZ_CBFFRL010000595.1:0-251 GCF_965644215.1 Phytobacter sp. V69 | reverse complement strand
GGCTTAACGCCAAATGAATCAGAGCGGCTGTTCCACGAACAGTCAGGTCGTGTGGCCAAAATTAGTTGACCACTACATCCTGAATAATTTCGGCTTTGAGTCGCTCTTCGGCATACATCTTTTTGAGGCGACGGTTTTCGTCTTCCAGCTCTTTCAGGCGGGTCATCATGGAGGCATCCATCCCGCCAAAGCGCGAGCGCCACTTATAGAAACTGGCATTGCTCATACCATGCTCGCGGCACAGTTGAGCC
>NZ_CBFFRL010000594.1:0-253 GCF_965644215.1 Phytobacter sp. V69 | reverse complement strand
GCTTCCATCGGGAATAAGGATCTGGCAGCCTGAGTTCCCAACTAAAATACTCTCCAGGAAAACCGGGGCGGTTCAGTAAAGGAATGATTGCCGATATCTCTTTCCATGACCTTGACGGTCATAACCCCCACGCTCACGTAATGCTGACGCTACGTGAGATAACGCCGCAAGGATTTGGCAACAAAAACAGAAGCTGGAACGAGCATGATTTAATGGACGAGTGGCGTGCATCATGGTCCAGAATGTCTAACCG
>NZ_CBFFRL010000593.1:0-256 GCF_965644215.1 Phytobacter sp. V69 | reverse complement strand
CAGGCAACCGTCTGTGGTGTTTGCAGAGCTAAGATTGGCGGCTTAGCGTTGCACTTCGGAGTTGAATCCGCCTTTGTCTTTCTCTTTTATTTATTCAACTGGCAAAAAAATCGCCCGACGTGCTCTGTCGGTCTTCACGCGCAGTACCACCTATTCTCACCCTGATTGCGCAATATTTCCGTTAGGGAAGGTGCGATTTAATCGTCAATTATGAGAACATAACCCTTTCTTTGACATAGACTTTTCACGATGCCCG
>NZ_CBFFRL010000592.1:0-258 GCF_965644215.1 Phytobacter sp. V69 | reverse complement strand
GGCCTCATTTCTCGCTGCCGTCCAGATCAGATGCATCGCTCTCTGGGCTAAAATCTTGTGACGACACTATCTAGTTATTCTTATGAAATGGACAGATTGAACTTCAGTCATCTTAACTATAATTAAACACTTAACTAAAATTTCAGAAATTTAAAGTTAAAAACATAAATTATTAATCGTCTTGATCGCGAATTCAGATAATAAGTGCAACGCTCGGACATGATTGTGGAGAGTGTAGGAGGAAGGGTTAACTACCGA
>NZ_CBFFRL010000591.1:0-258 GCF_965644215.1 Phytobacter sp. V69 | reverse complement strand
AGCTCAGCTAAGGTAAGGCTAATACAGCTAAGGACTCCACTGAACCCCACCGATTAAATCGCACCTTCCCTAAGTGTGACGAAACCACAGCACAATTAATACCTTCGGGACTTATCGTCCGCTAACGCGGCGATAAATATCAGGCAAGACAAATAAGCAGACTGCACCTGAAAAGCGGGATTCCTGCTAGATAGTGTCGTCACAAGATTTTAGCCCAGAGAGCGATGCATCTGATCTGGACGGCAGCGAGAAATGAGG
>NZ_CBFFRL010000590.1:0-259 GCF_965644215.1 Phytobacter sp. V69 | reverse complement strand
AATCACTTATAAATCAATAATCAGTTTACGATACCATCACGCAACTTTATCACCTTCTCTGCCATATTGCCGTTATTATGGGTGTTAAACGTTCTGTCGCCGATATCATAAACAACACCAGTGATATTTACCTTCTGGCCTTTCTTGATTTTCAGGATATCGTCATCCTGCCCTGCATAGTAAGACCGCGAATTCAGATAATAAGTGCAACGCTCGGACATGATTGTGGAGAGTGTAGGAGGAAGGGTTAACTACCGAT
>NZ_CBFFRL010000589.1:0-260 GCF_965644215.1 Phytobacter sp. V69 | reverse complement strand
GCTTCCATCGGGAATAAGGATCTGGCAGCCTGAGTTCCCAACTAAAATACTCTCCAGGAAAACCGGGGCGGTTCAAACAGCCTGTTTGAAGAAACTGGCATTGATCGTCTCTGGAATCACAACCAACGTAAGCGATCAGTGAGTGCCGTATTGACGGCTATTTATTGGTGAGATCCACGTTCCATGAGCCTGTACATAAAATTGTGTAATTGCCTGATTTTGATATGTTCAATCCAACATCAAAAGCAGGTTAATTTATG
>NZ_CBFFRL010000588.1:0-265 GCF_965644215.1 Phytobacter sp. V69 | reverse complement strand
TTATTATCGAGTTCGGTGACCGCCTGGACGGTCACTTCTGAGAAAAGGCATTTACACAGAATCGTGTACAGGGTCGATCCCCTGGCCTAACCGTATCGCCAACGGCAGCTATATGTACGAAGGCAACGAATATCAGCTCCCCATTAATGGGCGGATTCAACTCCGAAGTGCAACGCTAAGCCGCCAATCCTAGCTCTGCAAACACCACAGACGGTTGCCTGAATCCGAGACACTTGCGTGGCCTGCTGTTCAGCGCCCCCTGGTA
>NZ_CBFFRL010000587.1:0-267 GCF_965644215.1 Phytobacter sp. V69 | reverse complement strand
TGACGTTTACGCCAGTACGGATTTACCTTTGAATCGCAGAGCGGTTTAAATTCAACTTCCCAGCGTCGGATGCAGCGTGCATTCAATGATTTAGCCATATCAATACCGGGAGGGCGGACCCTCCCTCCTCCCCTTAGCCCACGTATTCAGGTTTCATATCCAGCAGCGTTACACTGTACTTTTCGTGCAGGTCATCGCCGAGGTGCCGTTTGGAAGTCGCCAGTAATTTCTCAACCTCCAGGAACCGCGCTTCGGCATCTGACTCAT
>NZ_CBFFRL010000586.1:0-270 GCF_965644215.1 Phytobacter sp. V69 | reverse complement strand
CAGGGTTCATGGGTTATCTGAAGGGAAAAAGCAGCCTGATGCTTTACGAGCAGTTTGGAGATATGAAATTCAAATACAGGAACAGGGAGTTCTGGTGCCGGGGATACTACGTCGATACGGTGGGTAAGAACACGGCGAAGATACAGGACTATATAAAGCACCAGCTTGAAGAGGATAAAATGGGAGAGCAGTTATCGATTCCCTATCCGGGCAGCCCGTTTACGGGCCGTAAGTAACGAAGTCTGATGCAAATGTCAGATCGTATGCGCC
>NZ_CBFFRL010000585.1:0-271 GCF_965644215.1 Phytobacter sp. V69 | reverse complement strand
AATAGTCATGATAATAGGGCCTTCTAATCAGAAGGCCCTATTATCAATGATTTTTATCCTCGTGACGACACTATCTAATACTCATAAATTTATATTTTTTTTTATAAATGTCCAGTGCAGGTGCAGGCTGAAACACCGAAGAAAGCGATCTCTTTTCATCCCAAAAACGATAAAAACATACAAATGAAGTACATTTCGCGAATTCAGATAATAAGTGCAACGCTCGGACATAATTGTGGAGAGTGTAGGAGGAAGGGTTAACTACCGATAA
>NZ_CBFFRL010000584.1:0-272 GCF_965644215.1 Phytobacter sp. V69 | reverse complement strand
GGCCTCATTTCTCGCTGCCGTCCAGATCAGATGCATCGCTCTCTGGGCTAAAATCTTGTGACGACACTATCTAATTAAACCTTAAGAAATAGAAATAATTAAAAATATTTCCTCACTGTTTTTAATTCTCTTGTGCCAATGAGAAATGCAAAACAGCATAAATATTGAGCCATATCAACAATGGTTCGAATTGTTATTTCGCGAATTCAGATAATAAGTGCAACGCTCGGACATGATTGTGGAGAGTGTAGGAGGAAGGGTTAACTACCGAT
>NZ_CBFFRL010000583.1:0-272 GCF_965644215.1 Phytobacter sp. V69 | reverse complement strand
CGCATTCACTGCCTGCAACTCTGGTTTGACCTCAGTGACAGCGCTGCCGAAGATGCCCTCCATGACATGCTGCCATTTCGTCAGTTCTCCGGTATCGACTGCTGCGTCCCCGACCGCACCACCATCATGAATTTCCGTCATTTTCTGGAGAAACATAACGCCGGTGAACAGGTGCTGGCACTGATTAACCTTAAACTAAAGCAGGCAGGACTGATGATGCGTAAGGGGGTGATTATCGATGCCACCATCATCTCCGCGCCCTGCTCTGTAAA
>NZ_CBFFRL010000582.1:0-274 GCF_965644215.1 Phytobacter sp. V69 | reverse complement strand
ATTCAGGCAACCGTCTGTGGTGTTTGCAGAGCTAAGATTGGCGGCTTAGCGTTGCACTTCGGAGTTGAATCCGCCTGATATAGGAGTTGATGCAATTTGCCTGTGTTTTACTAGCGCTAGTATTTTTTCCGGCCCTTCTTTTGATAAGGATTTTATCGAGCATGCACGGCGACTAACAGGGTGTGCACATATCACTACATCGCGAATTCAGATAATAAGTGCAACGCTCGGACATGATTGTGGAGAGTGTAGGAGGAAGGGTTAACTACCGATA
>NZ_CBFFRL010000581.1:0-276 GCF_965644215.1 Phytobacter sp. V69 | reverse complement strand
CGACAACACCGTGGTGAAATACACGGCAAAATAATCCCGCCAGAGCGCCCTGAAACGCCACAGCGCGTTTTTAACACCGAGGACGACAAAAACCATGACCGAGATGGAAAAACAGCTTCTGAGCGCCTTAGAGAGCTTACAGACAGGCTACGAGCAACAGCAGCAGGCGTGGCAGGACAGCTACAGCAGCTTGCAGCACATGTTCGAGGCTACCTCACAGGCGCTGACGCACAGCGACCGGGTGTGTCAGCACTTGAGCAGTCAGGTGGACAGCTT
>NZ_CBFFRL010000580.1:0-277 GCF_965644215.1 Phytobacter sp. V69 | reverse complement strand
GTTAGCTCAGTTGGTAGAGCAGTTGACTTTTAATCAATTGGTCGCAGGTTCGAATCCTGCACGACCCACCAATTTAAAGGTGGTCACTGGTAGAGATGTGTAGGATAACGTTGCGTGAGCAACGGCCCGAAGGGCGAACGAAGTGAGTCATCCTGCACGACCCACCACTCTGAATGATGAAAGCAGTAAAATCCCGCAAGGGGTCGTTAGCTCAGTTGGTAGAGCAGTTGACTTTTAATCAATTGGTCGCAGGTTCGAATCCTGCACGACCCACCAA
>NZ_CBFFRL010000579.1:0-279 GCF_965644215.1 Phytobacter sp. V69 | reverse complement strand
GGTCGTTAGCTCAGTTGGTAGAGCAGTTGACTTTTAATCAATTGGTCGCAGGTTCGAATCCTGCACGACCCACCAATCGTTCTGGTGGAACGCGATAGTAAAACGTGAAGGATAACGTTGCGTTAGCAACGGCCCGTAGTGCGAGGCGAAGCCGAGTCATCCTGCACGACCCACCACTTAAAGCAGTATCCAGCGTAGTATCGGGTGATTAGCTCAGCTGGGAGAGCACCTCCCTTACAAGGAGGGGGTCGGCGGTTCGATCCCGTCATCACCCACCAC
>NZ_CBFFRL010000578.1:0-281 GCF_965644215.1 Phytobacter sp. V69 | reverse complement strand
GTATTTGAATTTCATATCTCCAAACTGCTCGTAAAGCATCAGGCTGCTTTTTCCCTTCAGATAACCCATGAACCCTGGCACGCTCATCTTGGGCGGGATCTCCAGAAGCATATGGATATGATCTGCACAACATTCCGCTTCCAGAATCTTCACATTTTTCCACTCGCACAGTTTCCTTAAGATACTGCCTACCGCTCTACGTTTCTCTCCGTAGAATGCTTGCCTTCGGTATTTTGGCGCAAAAACTATGTGATATTTACAGTTCCATCGGGTGTGCGCTA
>NZ_CBFFRL010000577.1:0-283 GCF_965644215.1 Phytobacter sp. V69 | reverse complement strand
TGAACGACCAGACCAGTTGTGGGTGGCAGACTTCACGTACGTCAGCACCTGGCAGGGCTTTGCTTACGTGGCGTTCATCATCGACGTGTTCGCGGGTCGTATCGTGGGCTGGCGGGTGTCGTCATCGATGGAAACGACGTTCGTACTGGATGCGCTGGAGCAGGCGTTGTGGGCCCGACGGCCGACAGGAACTATCCATCACTCAGATAAAGGCTCGCAGTATGTGTCGCTGGCGTACACGCAACGGCTTAAGGACGCAGGGCTGCTGGCATCAACGGGCAGC
>NZ_CBFFRL010000576.1:0-287 GCF_965644215.1 Phytobacter sp. V69 | reverse complement strand
TCCCCGAAAGTTGAAGAAGCCATGCTGTGGCCGGTCGCTCAGATGTCGCAGCGTTCGCTGATCCTGTCCCAGTTCATTAGCGAGGAGTCCACTCACCACGCAACAATGGAACAGCGCAAGAAAATCGCCGATCTGGAAATGGACACGGATAACAGCTACGTCCAGAACATGCTGTGGGCGGCAGATAAGGCGGCCGGGTTCAAAAGCCTTTCCACTCATGACGTCTGGAAGTACACCCAGGCCATTAAAACGGTATTTGCGCAGGATAAACGCCACGAACTGAACGC
>NZ_CBFFRL010000575.1:0-289 GCF_965644215.1 Phytobacter sp. V69 | reverse complement strand
AGTCATGA
Source organism: Phytobacter sp. V69 (assembly GCF_965644215.1). Classification (NCBI taxonomy): domain Bacteria; kingdom Pseudomonadati; phylum Pseudomonadota; class Gammaproteobacteria; order Enterobacterales; family Enterobacteriaceae; genus Phytobacter; species Phytobacter sp. V69. The sequence continues at coordinate 281 of NZ_CBFFRL010000575.1, read as the reverse complement.
TAATAGGGCCTTCTGATTAGAAGGCCCTATTATCAATGATTTTTATCCTCGTGACGACACTATCTAGGCAAGCACCTCAATTTTAATCGCTTTTCCGAATGGCGTGACGCCAGTTTTATCGTTGATTGTCCGGTGAAAGCTTACGGTTATGGCGGGCTGGTAAATGGCTCAATTAGCAATAAAACGGCCAATAACAAAAATAAAGGTAAGCGTCTCATACATACCGTATTGACTTATAATGGCAATATGCAGCAACTCAGAACCGTACAGACTTACTATTC
>NZ_CBFFRL010000574.1:0-289 GCF_965644215.1 Phytobacter sp. V69 | reverse complement strand
CGGGTGAAGAACGGCGCATGGGCACCGCTCAGGTTCATCAGCATGCTGTCGTGCCCGGCAACCGGGATCACTTTTACTGAGGTAACAACAGGAGTCGAGCTTTGAGTACTCATCGTGAATCCTTTTGTCTGTTACTGACGTCCAAATACCGGGCGTTTACGGTCGAATTTCCAGCCCGGGATCAGGTACTGCATCGGACCGGCATCGTTACGCGCGCCGCCCGGCAGGCTTTTGTAGATGGCATGGGCTTTTTCAATCTGCGCCCAGTCAATCTCCACGCCCAGGCCCG
>NZ_CBFFRL010000573.1:0-291 GCF_965644215.1 Phytobacter sp. V69 | reverse complement strand
TGCTACCTCAGAAAATCAAACCTGTCAACTTTTGGAAACCGCTATCGTATAGTAACAGCCTGTTTATAAGAGGGATTGCAGATGGCAACAGCAGCTAAAAAAGTTGAGTTAACAAAATGGTTTAAGCCTGAAAATTACAATGTTTTAAAAGAGATAACCGTATTACAACTTTGCCAAGAGATCCGCAAACGAAAGGCAATGTTTGAAGAATTGGAAGAGGCGGATTCAACTCCGAAGTGCAACGCTAAGCCGCCAATCTTAGCTCTGCAAACACCACAGACGGTTGCCTGA
>NZ_CBFFRL010000572.1:0-293 GCF_965644215.1 Phytobacter sp. V69 | reverse complement strand
GTTAGCTCAGTTGGTAGAGCAGTTGACTTTTAATCAATTGGTCGCAGGTTCGAATCCTGCACGACCCACCAATTTAACGCTTTACTCCAGTGTTAAACGTGAAGGATAACGTTGCATAAGCAACGCGCCCGTAGGGCGAGACCAAGCCGAGTCATCCTGCACGACCCACCACTCTTTAGTGGTTCCGAGTAAAAAATCTTTCAGGTGACACCCGTATGGGTCGTTAGCTCAGTTGGTAGAGCAGTTGACTTTTAATCAATTGGTCGCAGGTTCGAATCCTGCACGACCCACCA
>NZ_CBFFRL010000571.1:0-295 GCF_965644215.1 Phytobacter sp. V69 | reverse complement strand
GGCATCGTGAAAAGTCTATGTCAAAGAAAGGGTTATGTTCTCATAATTGACGATTAAATCGCACCTTCCTTAAGAAAACCAATAACCCTGAGGAATTAGTTATGGTAAATCATTGAGATACTGGCATTGTCGTAAAAATGTAGAAATATAACCAACTGCAAAGAAATGTTCATGTAAGGGGCGGATTCAACTCCGAAGTGCAACGCTAAGCCGCCAATCTTAGGCTGTGTCCCTTAATCACCTGAGTTATAGTAACTGTCTTTTTCAACAACATATTGAACTATGGCTCGCTACG
>NZ_CBFFRL010000570.1:0-296 GCF_965644215.1 Phytobacter sp. V69 | reverse complement strand
TACAGCTCAGCTAAGGTAAGGCTAATACAGCTAAGGACTCCACTGAACCCCACCGATTAAATCGCACCTTCCTTAAGCACTACCATCCTGCATATTGAAGTTACTTGGGTATAGTATTGCTCTCTAAAGTCGAAAAAACTTAATTGTCTCAACATAGCATGCTTGAGTGCTGAAGCAACTTGCTTTAGCTCCCCTTCATGTCAATTTTTTCCATATATGATACTTAGATAGTGTCGTCACAAGATTTTAGCCCAGAGAGCGATGCATCTGATCTGGACGGCAGCGAGAAATGAGGC
>NZ_CBFFRL010000569.1:0-296 GCF_965644215.1 Phytobacter sp. V69 | reverse complement strand
CTGCTGGCGCACCCGACCGCCGGCAAGTTCCTGACACATCCAAGCCGCGCGGTTGAAGTGAGTTATTTCGGTTTCGATGATGAGACCGGGCTGGAAATCCGCGTTCGCCCGGATCTGGAAATCGACATGAACGGCATCCGCATTGGCGTGGACCTGAAAACTATCAGCATGTGGAACGTCAAACAGTCTGCACTGCGCGCCAAGCTGCACCGGGAAATTATCGACCGCGATTATCACCTGAGCGCAGCCATGTATACCGAAACGGCTGCTTTGGACCAGTTCTTCTGGATTTTCGT
>NZ_CBFFRL010000568.1:0-297 GCF_965644215.1 Phytobacter sp. V69 | reverse complement strand
TAGATAGTGTCGTCACAAGATTTTAGCCCAGAGAGCGATGCATCTGATCTGGACGGCAGCGAGAAATGAGGCCGTATTTTTTGCGTAGCGCGTTGCAATACCCCGCCAGCGCTTGAGGTGCAGGAAGGCATTTTCAACCAGATGACGGACTTTATAGAGCGCGTTGTCGTACTCACGTACGACCTTACGATTCCTGCGCGGTGGGATCACCGCTTTCATACCTGGCGGATTCAACTCCGAAGTGCAACGCTAAGCCGCCAATCTTAGCTCTGCAAACACCACAGACGGTTGCCTGAA
>NZ_CBFFRL010000567.1:0-300 GCF_965644215.1 Phytobacter sp. V69 | reverse complement strand
ACCGCATCGATGCTGACGTTATTTCCGGTATCATGATTGTATTTTTCGACCGTTTTTTTGAAACCATCGAGCCACGGTGACTGGTTGATAACGATTTTAACGTTGGCGGCATACGCGGTGGATAAAACAGGCAGCGCCAGCATTGTCATTAAAGCTAAACCCGATAACCTAAAAATAGTTTTCCCGCTCACAGTTCCCGCTCCATATTAAAAGACAGATAATTCGCGAATTCAGATAATAAGTGCAACGCTCGGACATAATTGTGGAGAGTGTAGGAGGAAGGGTTAACTACCGATAAGT
>NZ_CBFFRL010000566.1:0-302 GCF_965644215.1 Phytobacter sp. V69 | reverse complement strand
GACAGGCGCAGTCTGCGGGAGCAGCGTGACGACCTTCTGAAAACGGAGATAAAGCGCGTGTACGATGAAAACCACAGTGTCAACAACGGGTAAAAAGTGATCATAAGCTCCCCTGTATTCAGAGGAGCAGATTAACCCCTGGATCAAATTTCAACCGTTGGGGTGGATCAGTTTTGCACCGTTGGTAACACCCCCCCATGTCAGGGTAGTTGTCGCCTCTGACTGAAAATTTCCGGGGGCCGGAGAGGACAATAATGAACACTTATTCACCTGAGCGTAAAGCCGCTCTGATCGCCAGAATG
>NZ_CBFFRL010000565.1:0-303 GCF_965644215.1 Phytobacter sp. V69 | reverse complement strand
AGCTCAGTTGGTAGAGCACGACCTTGCCAAGGTCGGGGTCGCGAGTTCGAGTCTCGTTTCCCGCTCCAAAATTTGAAAAGTATCGAAAGGTACGTACCATCCGAATCACAGGATTTTGAGTTGCAACAAGGCGGCAACTGAAAGAGTCCTTAGGAGCTTACTTAAGTAAGTGACTGAGGTGAGTGAAGGCAGCTAACGCGGTGGCAACTTAAAAGACGAAGATTAAGCGGGAATAGCTCAGTTGGTAGAGCACGACCTTGCCAAGGTCGGGGTCGCGAGTTCGAGTCTCGTTTCCCGCTCCAA
>NZ_CBFFRL010000564.1:0-307 GCF_965644215.1 Phytobacter sp. V69 | reverse complement strand
AGTCATGATAATAGGGCCTTCTGATTAGAAGGCCCTATTATCAATGATTTTTATCCTCGTGACGACACTATCTAGGCCAGGCCGCCAAAATGATGATTGGCGTCCCGGACTATGACAACTACGTTGAGCATATGCGCATCACCCATCCTGAGCAGACGCCGATGACCTATGAAGAGTTTTTCCGCGAGCGGCAGGAAGCGCGCTATGGCGGTAAAGGCGGTGCGAAGTGCTGTTGGCGGATTCAACTCCGAAGTGCAACGCTAAGCCGCCAATCTTAGCTCTGCAAACACCACAGACGGTTGCCTGA
>NZ_CBFFRL010000563.1:0-308 GCF_965644215.1 Phytobacter sp. V69 | reverse complement strand
ATTATCTTTCAATGGTCAAGCTGGGTTGCATCCGATTGTTTTACAAGAGGTTATGCAATTAAGGGACACAGCCTAGATTTATATCGGCGATCAAGCTTGCTTAGAAGGTCAACAAAGCCCTCTGCAAGCGTGATACTGCGATTAGCCACTGCCTGGCGCAACGTGCTGCGGATGATGGTTAACGATGCAATAGGAGGAGCGGACCGCAGAGATTCACTGAATGCAGCTCGTTGGGAGCCTGTACATAAAATTGTGTAATTGCCTGATTTTGATATGTTCAATCCAACATCAAAAGCAGGTTAATTTAT
>NZ_CBFFRL010000562.1:0-308 GCF_965644215.1 Phytobacter sp. V69 | reverse complement strand
TTATCGGTAGTTAACCCTTCCTCCTACACTCTCCACAATCATGTCCGAGCGTTGCACTTATTATCTGAATTCGCGTCGCACCAAAGCCCATAATGAGCGCCAGATTACTGAGTGTGCCGCCGACGCCGGATTTAATTGAACCGAGTACGCCTAATACACTCATGCCCTGAACCAGGCCAACAAACAGGGCAACCAGAATGAGTGCGACGAAACAGTGAATTTTCAGTCGCAGCATTAGATAGTGTCGTCACAAGATTTTAGCCCAGAGAGCGATGCATCTGATCTGGACGGCAGCGAGAAATGAGGCC
>NZ_CBFFRL010000561.1:0-310 GCF_965644215.1 Phytobacter sp. V69 | reverse complement strand
CATAAATTAACCTGCTTTTGATGTTGGATTGAACATATCAAAATCAGGCAATTACACAATTTTATGTACAGGCTCCACTGCTGAGTGTGAAGTGATTTGTTCCAGGCATCGTTTCTTTAACTACTATACCAATGCCATGAATGTTCGTTTTATATGTCCCTGCTGGTATACCTGCTCCACTGTCCAGGGTCATTGCATTTCCATAACGCAGCATCATCCATTTTTGGCCGGTTGTGGGCGGATTCAACTCCGAAGTGCAACGCTAAGCCGCCAATCTTAGCTCTGCAAACACCACAGACGGTTGCCTGAA
>NZ_CBFFRL010000560.1:0-311 GCF_965644215.1 Phytobacter sp. V69 | reverse complement strand
TGAGGTTCCAGTAAACTCCATACATTGTCAGAAATATCGTGGCGCCGATAGGCTGGAATAGTCATGATAATAGGGCCCTCTGATTAGAAGGCCCTATTATCAATGATTTTTATCCTCGTGACGACACTATCTAGTGAAATTTGTACATATATTTCATCTGTTACGCGTAGTAACATTGAACACGATCTATATTATTGGGCAATGGGGCTGTGATGCTAAGAGATAATTTTAACGATCCGCGAATTCAGATAATAAGTGCAACGCTCGGACATGATTGTGGAGAGTGTAGGAGGAAGGGTTAACTACCGATA
>NZ_CBFFRL010000559.1:0-318 GCF_965644215.1 Phytobacter sp. V69 | reverse complement strand
TCAGGCAACCGTCTGTGGTGTTTGCAGAGCTAAGATTGGCGGCTTAGCGTTGCACTTCGGAGTTGAATCCGCCATTACTTCACCGTGTAAATAGCGCAGACTGGCTGCGTCAATTCCATAAACCAGACGGCGAATTTGAGACCAGTAGATTGCCCCACTACACATGACGCACGGTTCGGCAGAAGTATAAAGAGTTGCTTCACTCAAGGTCTTAGGGCTAAATTTTTTTGACGCCTCACGCACGACCCTGTACACGATTCTGTGTAAATGCCTTTTCTCAGAAGTGACCGTCCAGGCGGTCACCGAACTCGATAATAA
>NZ_CBFFRL010000558.1:0-320 GCF_965644215.1 Phytobacter sp. V69 | reverse complement strand
CCTCATTTCTCGCTGCCGTCCAGATCAGATGCATCGCTCTCTGGGCTAAAATCTTGTGACGACACTATCTAGTAAAACAGGCAGCGTATAACATCATTATCAGTCCAGGGTCGCCCCTCTGTTATCTAGAGGGGCTCGTTAATTAAATAATGCCGATGCCTGCGGCAGCGAAGCCAAATATGATCAGGAATATAAGGATCTTATTCGGGCTAACTTTTTTATTGAGCATGCGCAGACACACCAGTACTAGGCTGTGTCCCTTAATCACCTGAGTTATAGTAACTGTCTTTTTCAACAACATATTGAACTATGGCTCGCTA
>NZ_CBFFRL010000557.1:0-322 GCF_965644215.1 Phytobacter sp. V69 | reverse complement strand
CCGATACCTGACGCCGTATCCATCGAGCAGAGACCAGCCGTTGTTGATGCTCGTACCCGACTGGGTGACTGGGAAGCCGATCTGGTTCTGGGTAAACAAGGCACTGGAGCCATCGTGACGCTGGTCGAGCGTAAAAGCCGTATTTATCTGACGAAAAAGGTGTTTTCGAAAGATTCAGCCGAAGTGGCTACAGCCATTATCTTGTAGTGGTCAACTAATTTTGGCCACACGACCTGACTGTTCGTGGAACTGAACCGCCCCGGTTTTCCTGGAGAGTATTTTAGTTGGGAACTCAGGCTGCCAGATCCTTATTCCCGATGGA
>NZ_CBFFRL010000556.1:0-330 GCF_965644215.1 Phytobacter sp. V69 | reverse complement strand
ATGATAATAGGGCCTTCTGATTAGAAGGCCCTATTATCAATGATTTTTATCCTCGTGACGACACTATCTAAGAATAAAAACAATTTTAAACAGGGAAATAGAAAAATGATCAGTTGATTAACCAAAATATAACCAGTGAAAAGTTGGTTAATCATTTTGAATATTAATTCAGGCGCTATTCAACGAGATACTTACCGCGGAAAAATAACGGACTGGATCAATTTGTTCGCAGTTGAACATCAGGGAAGGGAAGTACCCGGCGGATTCAACTCCGAAGTGCAACGCTAAGCCGCCAATCTTAGCTCTGCAAACACCACAGACGGTTGCCTG
>NZ_CBFFRL010000555.1:0-340 GCF_965644215.1 Phytobacter sp. V69 | reverse complement strand
AGCGAGCCATAGTTCAATATGTTGTTGAAAAAGACAGTTACTATAACTCAGGTGATTAAGGGACACAGCCTAGCGTTTTCCCCGCGATACACTACTTATTCCCTCGATACACAAGCAAAATAATTAACCTAACCATATGATATATAATCATATTTAAAAAATGGCACGGAAACTGCTCTATTCATCAGGAGTCTTTCTCATGACGCGAGAATGAGGAAGGAGGAACGAAACAATGTGAACATTGATGAAGAGGAATAGTTAGCCATGGGCGGATTCAACTCCGAAGTGCAACGCTAAGCCGCCAATCTTAGCTCTGCAAACACCACAGACGGTTGCCTGA
>NZ_CBFFRL010000554.1:0-344 GCF_965644215.1 Phytobacter sp. V69 | reverse complement strand
TCAGGCAACCGTCTGTGGTGTTTGCAGAGCTAAGATTGGCGGCTTAGCGTTGCACTTCGGAGTTGAATCCGCCAATAACATTGTATCTGGCAGCATCATTTATATTAGTTGTCGAGGGACCCGACCATGATTCAATGAAGTTGTCAGGAAATACTATCGTTCCGGGGCTAACCTGGTCGGTAACGACAAGGGATATGTCCAATCCGGTTATATAATGCGGTGTAGAAAATATATACGGCAGTGAGTACCATTGTTGTAATTCACTGCTGGACCCTGTACACGATTCTGTGTAAATGCCTTTTCTCAGAAGTGACCGTCCAGGCGGTCACCGAACTCGATAATAA
>NZ_CBFFRL010000553.1:0-350 GCF_965644215.1 Phytobacter sp. V69 | reverse complement strand
CCTTATCCGGGCTACCACACCCACTGTAGCCCCGGTAAGCGCAGCGTCACCGGGGAAAATCCCGGATGCGGCTACACCTTATCCGGGCTACCACACCCACTGTAGCCCCGGTAAGCGCAGCGCCACCGGGGAAAATCCCGGATGCGGCTACACCTTATCCGGGCTACCACACCCACTGTAGCCCCGGTAAGCGCAGCGCCACCGGGGAAAATCCCGGATGCGGCTACACCTTATCCGGGCTACCACACCCACTGTAGCCCCGGTAAGCGCAGCGCCACCGGGGAAAATCCCGGATGCGGCTACGCCTTATCCGGGCTACCACACCCACTGTAGCCCCGGTAAGCGCAGCG
>NZ_CBFFRL010000552.1:0-351 GCF_965644215.1 Phytobacter sp. V69 | reverse complement strand
GGACTCCGAAAGGTTTGACCTTTAAGTCAGTCGCGCGAATCTGAAATCTCCGCCAAGAGATGAGGATTCGTGATGAGGCTTAAGCCATACGAAATGGGACTGTAAATATCACGTGGTTTATATCCGTAAACGCCGGAAACAACGGTTATATGGTGCGCTGCGGCATGAGTAGGGAAAAATATTCCACGAGCTTGCAAGCCAGAAGGGCTGTCAGATTCTGGAGGGGCATCTGATGCGCGATCATGTCCACATGTGCATCAGCATACCGCCAAAGTATTCGGTATCGACAGTCGTCGGCTATCTGAAGGGAAAAAGCGCGATAGCGATAGCACGGCACTTCGGCAGAGGTAA
>NZ_CBFFRL010000551.1:0-356 GCF_965644215.1 Phytobacter sp. V69 | reverse complement strand
TATCGGTAGTTAACCCTTCCTCCTACACTCTCCACAATCATGTCCGAGCGTTGCACTTATTATCTGAATTCGCGAATTTGCTTTTAATAAATTAAATAAACCCACTCCGTCCGGTCACGGAAACAACGGGGTTTACGAAGGGCGAGCGCAGACATTTACAGGCAATTATCTGTAAAACATAATGATTATCAGGATAACCTGTAAGCGGATGCGCCCGAAGTCGAAGGACTAACGGGCATTGAAGAGATGGAAGTCAAAGCAGTTACGGTGGGCAAACATCATATACCCAAGTAACTTCAAGATGCAGGATGGTAGTGCTTAAACAATCTATCCCTACGATTAACTTGGGTTTACTG
>NZ_CBFFRL010000550.1:0-356 GCF_965644215.1 Phytobacter sp. V69 | reverse complement strand
ATCGGTAGTTAACCCTTCCTCCTACACTCTCCACAATCATGTCCGAGCGTTGCACTTATTATCTGAATTCGCGGTTGACGTTTTTCGCAAAAGACGAAAAACCCGCAACGTATAAATCTTCGGAAACATTCACGTTCTTTGCAAAGCGTCCATAAGAGCCATTAAATGATACAGCACTGATATCCCCCGACGCGGTAATATCTTTGACATTGTTGATATCATTTCCGCCCATGTTCAGATCGCCTGTCATTGGCAGAGTACCGTCACGACGCAGGTAAACTGTTAGCAGCAATGGAATAGTGACCCACCCCAGCAGCTGAATTTTGACCCTGGGGTTAAGCTGCTCTCTCTGAAAG
>NZ_CBFFRL010000549.1:0-357 GCF_965644215.1 Phytobacter sp. V69 | reverse complement strand
ATCGGTAGTTAACCCTTCCTCCTACACTCTCCACAATCATGTCCGAGCGTTGCACTTATTATCTGAATTCGCGAAGAGTCGGATTTAGTAGAACCACAATGTATGAGCTTATCAAGGAAGGACGATTCCCTGATAAGGTAATCATAGGGGCAAGATCTGTAGCCTTTGTGGAAAGTGAGATTGATGCATGGATTGAAAATACCATTTCCGATTCACGCAGAAATAATAAATAACATAAAATAGGAAGCGAAAATGAAAGTTCAAAAAATAGAAATAAATGTTAGATAGTGTCGTCACAATATTTTAGCCCAGAGAGCGATGCATCTGATCTGGACGGCAGCGAGAAATGAGGCCGTA
>NZ_CBFFRL010000548.1:0-357 GCF_965644215.1 Phytobacter sp. V69 | reverse complement strand
ATTATCGAGTTCGGTGACCGCCTGGACGGTCACTTCTGAGAAAAGGCATTTACACAGAATCGTGTACAGGGTCAGGCGTCCTGATACAAGTGTGACGAAATCCCTGACAGCTGGTTTAAAACGTATTGCAATAGGGCTGCCAGACGTTTTCTTTCCGTCCGAAAGCTGGGCTACCAGCTGCTGCATATTTTCATCCCGTTCAGTGATGATACTGGCAAGGATGGAGGTGACGTTCAGACGGTTCATATAATTTCCCGGTGTTGGCTAATACATTAATTCGACTTGGCGGATTCAACTCCGAAGTGCAACGCTAAGCCGCCAATCTTAGCTCTGCAAACACCACAGACGGTTGCCTGA
>NZ_CBFFRL010000547.1:0-368 GCF_965644215.1 Phytobacter sp. V69 | reverse complement strand
GAAAGCGAAGTTAGTGGCGCGGTACCAGCAAGCCAGGGCGCTGATGACACTTGTGCGCCAGCAGCTACCCTGACGAATTCGCAGATTCTGGCAGCCGCGGCGCCGGAGCTGGTCAAAGCGTTTTCTGAATCAGCAGAGCCGGAAATTCCTGAAGAACAAACGCCAGAATACCCGGCCTACTTCGAACCGGGTCGCTACGAAGGTCTGCCGAACAACGTCTACCACGGCGCAAACGGCATCAGCAGCACGCAGGTGAAAGACGCCCGCGTTTCGCTGATGTATTTCAACGCGCGCCACGTGGAGAAGACGATCGCCCGCGAGCAGTCCAAAGTGCTGGATATGGGGAACCTGGTGCACGCGCTGGCGCT
>NZ_CBFFRL010000546.1:0-368 GCF_965644215.1 Phytobacter sp. V69 | reverse complement strand
GCAACGCGCTACGCAAAAAATACGGCCTCATTTCTCGCTGCCGTCCAGATCAGATGCATCGCTCTCTGGGCTAAAATTTTGTGACGACACTATCTAATCATTTATTCAGTATATTTAAAAATTGTTTTAAATGATCAATGTTAACAATTTGATAGTTTTTTGCCTATCACGATCATTTTAATGATCGCTAAAGTCTATTTAACTTAAGTATGGAACATCAGGAAAATATGGTTACTGAAACAACAAAACCCAATTAAATTTATTAAAGCAACATAAAAATAAAATTAAAAGAAAAAGGCGGATTCAACTCCGAAGTGCAACGCTAAGCCGCCAATCTTAGCTCTGCAAACACCACAGACGGTTGCCTG
>NZ_CBFFRL010000545.1:0-373 GCF_965644215.1 Phytobacter sp. V69 | reverse complement strand
GGGAACCTGCGGTTGGATCACCTCCTTACCTTAAAGAACCTGCCTTTGTAGTGCTCACACAGATTGTCTGATGAAAAGTAAATAGCAAGGCGTCTTACGATTGAGACTTTGTGTCCCCTTCGTCTAGAGGCCCAGGACACCGCCCTTTCACGGCGGTAACAGGGGTTCGAATCCCCTAGGGGACGCCAGCGTTCAACTGATGAGGTTAAACCTCCAGGGGACGCCACTTGCTGGTTTGTGAGTGAAAGTCGCGACCTCAGTATCTCAAAACAGACTCCTGAGTCTTGTTTGAGATATTTGCTCTTTAAAAATCTGGATCAAGCTGAAAATTGAAACGACACATCGTGTCTGTTCTCCGTAATAAAGAACAGAA
>NZ_CBFFRL010000544.1:0-377 GCF_965644215.1 Phytobacter sp. V69 | reverse complement strand
CCTCATTTCTCGCTGCCGTCCAGATCAGATGCATCGCTCTCTGGGCTAAAATCTTGTGACGACACTATCTAGTCATTCTGCCATATGTTTCAATGCGTAATGCTTACCCACGAATCGCGTGTTAATTACCTGAGCGAATAGTTTCAGCAAACAATTACGTTGACAGGTTTCGTTAATGCGATCAAAACTAAACCGTACAGTTCACATGATGTATCAATCAGACGATTATTTCTGGGGGCAGAGACGTGAAAGTTGCCCATAACGACAACCAAAGGATTTTTCACATGAAGACGTTAAGGCACATTAGGCTGTGTCCCTTAATTGCATAACCTCTTGTAAAACAATCGGATGCAACCCAGCTTGACCATTGAAAGATA
>NZ_CBFFRL010000543.1:0-378 GCF_965644215.1 Phytobacter sp. V69 | reverse complement strand
GACGATCGCCCGCGAGCAGTCCAAAGTGCTGGATATGGGGAACCTGGTGCACGCGCTGGCGCTCCAGCCTGAAAATCTGGAAGCAGAATTCAGCATTGAACCGATTATTCCGGAAGGCGCATTCACCACAACAGCGACTCTGCGCACCTATATCGATGAATACAACAACGGCCTGCCGGTGCTGCTGAGCGCTGACGATATAAAAAGATTCCTTGAAGAGCACAACGCCACCCTGCCCGCTCCGGTTCCAATGGGTGCATCCGCCGACGAAACCGGGCAAAGCTACATGTCCCTGCCAGCCGAGTTCCAGCGCATTGAGGCAGACCAGAAACAGACAGTTGCGGCAATGAAAGCCTGCATCAAGGAATACAACGCCAC
>NZ_CBFFRL010000542.1:0-379 GCF_965644215.1 Phytobacter sp. V69 | reverse complement strand
ACCTTGAAAGGTTGAGAGTTACCGGTTTTGATATGGGTGTCGAATCCTTATACAAAACGCGAGGTAACTCTCATGCTCCATACTAACAATCCCATCATCAAACACAAAGCCGGCCTGCTCAATCTGGCAGAAGAACTCGGTAACGTTTCAAAAGCCTGTAAAATCATGGGCGTATCGCGAGATACGTTTTATCGCTATCAGGAGCTGGCTGAAGAAGGCGGTATTGACGCGCTGATTAATCAAAACCGCAGAGTCCCCAACCTGAAGAACCGCGCCGATGAAGCCACTGAACACGCGGTTGTTGTGAACCGCCCCGGGAATCCTGGAGACTAAACTCTTTGAGAGAGAGGTAAACAGGATGACTAAAAACACACGTTTT
>NZ_CBFFRL010000541.1:0-383 GCF_965644215.1 Phytobacter sp. V69 | reverse complement strand
CGCAAAAAATACGGCCTCATTTCTCGCTGCCGTCCAGATCAGATGCATCGCTCTCTGGGCTAAAATCTTGTGACGACGCTATCTAATCCTTTCAATGGCATAGGCTCGACCATGTTCTGCCTGTTATGCCAACACCAGAAAAGGCGGAACATGTTGCCCTGACAAGACCTACGCGGTCTTTTAGGTGGCTCAAGGATGGCGTAATAGTTCTTGCCAGGGCGACACCCCGCTTTTCGCCTTTCACTCACGTCTCTCGCGGAAATACAGCGCGCACTTATCCAGCCGCGATATTTCATCGTTATGATGCTTGGCGGATTCAACTCCGAAGTGCAACGCTAAGCCGCCAATCTTAGCTCTGCAAACACCACAGACGGTTGCCTGAA
>NZ_CBFFRL010000540.1:0-383 GCF_965644215.1 Phytobacter sp. V69 | reverse complement strand
CGGGCATCGTGAAAAGTCTATGTCAAAGAAAGGGTTATGTTCTCATAATTGACGATTAAATCGCACCTTCCTTAACACCATGATACTGTTCGTATTGGCTCACTGAACCGGAGTGAGGGAAAGTGGCTTCGTGAGCGCTTGTCTCTACAAGTTGCATGGTAGAAGTGTTCATTATGGGATCATAATCATTTAAATGGTGCCAAGTATAGCCGTCTGGATGTGATTTACCTGTAATATTCCCAACTGAGTTTGTGTAATTTGCCAATTCATTTGCTGCCTTAAAATCGCCATAACGACTACCTGTCATTTGAACCGCCCCGGGAATCCTGGAGACTAAACTCTTTGAGAGAGAGGTAAACAGGATGACTAAAAACACACGTTTT
>NZ_CBFFRL010000539.1:0-390 GCF_965644215.1 Phytobacter sp. V69 | reverse complement strand
TAGTCATGATAATAGGGCCTTATGATTAGAAGGCCCTATTATCAATGATTTTTATCCTCGTGACGACACTATCTAAGAAATAGCCAATAAAGAACATGCCTGCACCCACCCCAAATACCGTGGAAGAGAATCCCAGGTCCTGGTTCATGGTGAGCGCAGCAAAGCCGATATTAATACGATCAAAAAACGCAATGAAATAAGCGAACATCACGAATGGTACTATTCGCCACGATATTTTCGTGAGGGTAATCTGCTCTATTGATGGATTCATGTCATCGTTTCCAGCGGTAATATAATAATGGCAGGCGACGTGATGAGCGAATTCAGATAATAAGTGCAACGCTCGGACATGATTGTGGAGAGTGTAGGAGGAAGGGTTAACTACCGATA
>NZ_CBFFRL010000538.1:0-391 GCF_965644215.1 Phytobacter sp. V69 | reverse complement strand
AGTGTCCATGTTCGTGAAAGTGTCCATGGTAGAAAACACGGGCAAAAATAAAAGACGGTCTGGATGAGACGCTTACAGGTAATATAACTTGCAGAGATGAAAGGCTCCCCGGTGGCGCTGCGCTTACCGGGGCTACGTGGAGCGGTGCGAACGGGTAGCCCGGATAAGGCGCGTTACGCGTCGCATCCGGGGATTGTGCCCGGTACAGGTGAGTGGTGCGAACGGGTAGCCCGGATAAGGCGCGTTATGCGCCGCATCAGGAGATTGTGCCCGGTACAGGTGAGTGGTGCGAACGGGTAGCCCGGATAAGGCACGTTGAGCCTGTACATAAAATTGTGTAATTGCCTGATTTTGATATGTTCAATCCAACATCAAAAGCAGGTTAATTTAT
>NZ_CBFFRL010000537.1:0-393 GCF_965644215.1 Phytobacter sp. V69 | reverse complement strand
GCTTCCATCGGGAATAAGGATCTGGCAGCCTGAGTTCCCAACTAAAATACTCTCCAGGAAAACCGGGGCGGTTCAGTCAGCTTATATTCCTTCTCAAGGGGTTTTGCATTTTTTGCTTTAATATCAGTCAGTGACATGGAAACGCCCCCTCGTTTGTTGGTAAAAGGGAAATCGAACCAGCATTACCAGCATTTTTACCATCAAAATGATATGGCTTCGAGTGGTTTTTAGTGAACGAGGGTGAACGACTGAGAGGGGATAACCAATTGATAGAAATGCAGAAAGCAGACGTTAGTGAACGTCTGCTTTCTTGAGAATGGCTCTCTGACTGGACTCGAATGCATTTTTAAACTCCTGTTTTATATAGTTAATTTATAATAACATAATTTATGT
>NZ_CBFFRL010000536.1:0-397 GCF_965644215.1 Phytobacter sp. V69 | reverse complement strand
CTAAAGCAGGCAGGACTGATGATGCGTAAGGGGGTGATTATCGATGCCACCATCATCTCCGCGCCCTGCTCTGTAAAGAATAAATCCGGGCAACGTGACCCGGAGATGCACCAGACCCGTAAAGGAAATCAGTGGTACTTTGGTATGAAGGCGCATATTGCGGTTGATGCAGCGACAGGCCTGACTGAAAAAGTGGTCACCACCGCAGCAAATGAGCATGACCTTAATCAGGCGGAAAATTTGATTACGGAGCCTGTGGACGTGGTGTTTGCCGATGCCGGATACCGCGGGGCAGAAAAGCGGGAGTCACTGAGAGGTCTGTCAAAATACTGGTTTATCGCAAAAGGCCCACTTGCTGTAAAAGAAATGAAACAGCATCCGCGTCGAAATAAGCAGG
>NZ_CBFFRL010000535.1:0-398 GCF_965644215.1 Phytobacter sp. V69 | reverse complement strand
CGGCCTCATTTCTCGCTGCCGTCCAGATCAGATGCATCGCTCTCTGGGCTAAAATCTTGTGACGACACTATCTAAAACTTCTTCAAAAAAGTCATGCCGGAAAAGTTAAGCTAATTTATATCGACCCACCGTATAACACCGGGAAAGACTTTGTTTATCCTGATAACTTCCACGATAATATGAAAAATTATCTTGACCTTACTGGACAGGCAGAAGATGGAGCACGTTTAAGCACAAATACAGAAACCAGTGGGCGTTATCACACTGATTGGCTAAGGAAGGTGCGATTTAATCGGTGGGGTTCAGTGGAGTCCTTAGCTGTATTAGGGAAGGTGCGATTTAATCGTCAATTATGAGAACATAACCCTTTCTTTGACATAGACTTTTCACGATGCCCG
>NZ_CBFFRL010000534.1:0-411 GCF_965644215.1 Phytobacter sp. V69 | reverse complement strand
TCATGATAATAGGGCCTTCTGATTAGAAGGCCCTATTATCAATGATTTTTATCCTCGTGACGACACTATCTAGCGTGCTGTGCGTTAGAGGAGTTTTGGCGCACCGTGGCCGTTAATTGCTCCATGCTGGCCGATGTCTCGATGAGAGAGGCGGCTTGCTCTTCTGTACGGCTCGATAAATTCGTATTACCGATAGCCACTTCTCTGGCGGCCTCGTCAATTGAGGCTGCTGAATCCTGAATTTTCTCGACAAGCGAGCGTAATTGCATCTGCATGGCATCGAGTGCGTTAAGAAGTTGCCCGGTTTCATCACGAGAATTCCCACGAATTGATGATGTTATACCCAAGTAACTTCAATATGCAGGATGGTAGTGCTTAAACAACCTATCCCTACGATTGACTTGGGTTCAC
>NZ_CBFFRL010000533.1:0-411 GCF_965644215.1 Phytobacter sp. V69 | reverse complement strand
AACGCCTGCCAGTTCGCGTTCTCCTGCAGTACACGGCGAACCGCCTCGGCGGTCTGTGCTGCCAGCGCTGCTGTAATACGGTTGAGCGTCATCTGTGGCACAGCAACGTAAGCCGCGCCGGTTGTGGTTGGCCCGGTGAATGCATCGCTTAACGTGAGGGCTGTATTACTGGTGACCGTATCGACGAACAGGGTGTAAAACACCCCGCCGATAGTGGTCGTGATAACATCGCCAGATTTCAGGTCGGTCGTAAAAGTGGTACTGGTACCGACAACGGCAGTTGAACCGTTGGTTAATTTGATTGTTCCTGCGGACATATTTTCATTTTCTCCGGGCGTAAAAAACCACCTGCATAGCAGGTGGCATTGATAACGCCCCATAGGGGCGTACTCAGTCCAGACTCTGAGAGTC
>NZ_CBFFRL010000532.1:0-421 GCF_965644215.1 Phytobacter sp. V69 | reverse complement strand
ATATTCACGCCAGTAAAAGAGGAAGGCAATAATCCTTCATTGATCAATGTCTGGTAGGTAATGGTACAGACAGACCCTGAACAGGTACGTGGCCCCGGATCGGTTCCTGTTCCAGCCGCTGCCGTCAACGTAGATAATTTGTTGTAGCGGATACTGATATAACTGTTTACCGCCTCGCCAAGCTGCCTGATTTGTTCTCCTGCTATTTTGGCCTGTGTATTTTCCTGTTCCTGTTTCAGATCCTGAAAACGCATAAACGAAACTGCTGATGCAATCGCTAATACCAGAATCAATTCCAGTAAAGAAAAACCTTTCTTTTTTATTCTCATTGATATATCCCTTTGTTATACCCAGAATACTTCGAGTTGCAGGAGCCAGTGAACCCAAGTCAATCGTAGGGATAGGTTGTTTAAGCACTACC
>NZ_CBFFRL010000531.1:0-422 GCF_965644215.1 Phytobacter sp. V69 | reverse complement strand
TATCTTTCAATGGTCAAGCTGGGTTGCATCCGATTGTTTTACAAGAGGTTATGCAATTAAGGGACACAGCCTAATGTTTCACACAACCGGAGGTCAGAAATGGCAAACCATCGTGGTGGTTCAGGTAATTTCGCTGAAGACCGTGAAAGAGCATCAGAAACAGGTCGTAAAGGTGGCCAGCATAGTGGGGGGAATTTTAAAAATGACCCACAACGTGCCTCGGAAGCTGGTAAGAAAGGGGGCAAAAGCAGCCACGGCAGCCGCAGCAGCTAATGCTCATGCGTTGTGGTGACGGTTGTTATCGCAACCCGTAACCGTCTGCTCGCCGCCGGGTTTCGCCCGGCGGTTTTTTGTGCACAGAAAACCCCCAGCTAGGCTGGGGGTTCCGGAAAGCTTTCAGCTTTAAGCCAGTTATCAAAACC
>NZ_CBFFRL010000530.1:0-423 GCF_965644215.1 Phytobacter sp. V69 | reverse complement strand
AGTCATGATAATAGGGCCTTCTGATTAGAAGGCCCTATTATCAATGATTTTTATCCTCGTGACGACACTATCTAACAGCGATGCGGATTTTGTGATGGCGCTGATTGAGGAGCAGCACGTGGTGACGGTTCAGGGGGCGGCATACGGCATGAGCCCGTATATTCGCCTTTCGTACGCCACCAGCATGGAGCGGCTGCAGACCGGCTGCGAGCGTCTCGCTGCGTTTTGCGAGGGCTGTCGTTAAGTCTTCATCCCGGCTGGCGCGTCGCTTAGCCGGGCTACTCTGATTCCCCTCCCCAGCAGGATCAAGCATTTACGCTGACATTCGGGACATTCCCGAACCATAAAAAATAAATATCCTCCGGCATAGCCGGAGGTTTTTCTGATGCGCCTATAAGGCTCTCTTACCAGCCGCGCCCTAAC
>NZ_CBFFRL010000529.1:0-427 GCF_965644215.1 Phytobacter sp. V69 | reverse complement strand
AGGCAACCGTCTGTGGTGTTTGCAGAGCTAAGATTGGCGGCTTAGCGTTGCACTTCGGAGTTGAATCCGCCCTTTTCTTTTCATAATCTATTCCCTTGAGATCATAATTTATATGAATATTTGCAATTTCATCCGAAATTACAAATTGAATACTATTCTATTAAGTTCATTAATTTTTACGTCAAATATGTAAGCAAATTAGTTAATATATTACAAAATATTTCTTACTTGACTGGTATTTATATAGTGAATGCAAATCGGTATAATGTATTCATATTATTGATTTTATTGTATTTATTTTTGATATACCCGTGATCATTGATACTGCTTGATTTCATGCTCTCAGGGGATCATGCTCAGACCATGAATATCAGACTCACACCTGAACAGATTGCAGCACTTGAGGCTCAGCACCGACAAAGTCGTG
>NZ_CBFFRL010000528.1:0-430 GCF_965644215.1 Phytobacter sp. V69 | reverse complement strand
CGGGCATCGTGAAAAGTCTATGTCAAAGAAAGGGTTATGTTCTCATAATTGACGATTAAATCGCACCTTCCCTAAAATCCCAAAAATGGTATCGGTTTTGTAGTCCAAAAAACTCTTTAAATGATTATTCGCTTCTGATGTGACTTTCCGCCGTAATACGAATCCAACAGTTGGCAATAAAACTAATAGGGAAATAGAAATGAGAAGTAAAGCCCAAACAGGCAATGTTACAGGGTAAACAAAAATATCTACCAGCCAATGGAAGAACTTTTTAATGTAGTTCCATAGCCAAACAATAACGGCAATCCCACTACCGCCAGTGACAAGTGTAACGATAACACCCGATATGCTGTCTTTGCTAGATAGTGTCGTCACAAGATTTTAGCCCAGAGAGCGATGCATCTGATCTGGACGGCAGCGAGAAATGAGG
>NZ_CBFFRL010000527.1:0-444 GCF_965644215.1 Phytobacter sp. V69 | reverse complement strand
CTGAGTGATCAGGTGGGTCAAATTACAACTGCTGTTGTTAAACAAAGGTGGGTCAAAGTTCGACTGCTGTTGACAGTAAACCGAGTACATAGAAGAATCATAACCCACACGATAGCCAAGCAGACCCACTTTGTTGATGCTGGAAAATCCTGATGTCGTTTCAGACCACAAACCGCTATAACCTGAGATCTGGTTAGTAAGTTTGCTCATGCCACTGTCAACACCTGCTGTCTGCATGGCCTTTCCAAGCAGATCGTAACGAACTCTGTTTCCTGATGTCCATGCAGAGTTCGTCGTGATTAATCCGTTGATTACATAGTTGGGAGCCGTTCCGTTCCTTTTCAGTAAAATGGTATAGGCGGATTTATTGATATTCACGCCAGTAAAAGAGGAAGGCAATAATCCTTCATTGATCAATGTCTGGTAGGTAATGGTACAGACAGA
>NZ_CBFFRL010000526.1:0-446 GCF_965644215.1 Phytobacter sp. V69 | reverse complement strand
GCGTCCGGGGGTACGGAAACGTCTGCTGATTTATGGGTAGTCCCCATCGACTCCCACTGCCTGCGGGTGATCTTCAATTTAGTAACGGGGTCAATCATGATCTCATCAAGGGGATCAGTAACAACTGGTACTGCGGTGGTAGTGGATTCTGGTTCGGCTTTCTGAACAAGGCGTTTAACCAACACACTCATAAAACTTTCAATAAAATCATACAGCTTGTGTAGATTGATCTTATGCTTACGCCTTAATAGCGTTGGTTTTTCTGTTTTTGGTGCAACACCATAGTAAAGGGACATATCCTTTTGCTTCACTTCAACAGGCTTAAATCGGCGTTTCTTCTCTGGTACAACAAGTGCAGGCTGTTGTGGCGCTGGTTTTGCTTTCAGACGTTCAATACGGAATGTGTTGAGGTTGACGGTAATGAGATGACCCACATCACTGTTAAA
>NZ_CBFFRL010000525.1:0-447 GCF_965644215.1 Phytobacter sp. V69 | reverse complement strand
GTCATGATAATAGGGCCTTCTGATTAGAAGGCCCTATTATCAATGATTTTTATCCTCGTGACGACACTATCTAAGAAATGCGACCAGAGGTGTTCAATTAACTCCAGATCCGAGGTTAGCCGCGCGGCCAGATCGCCCCCGCGTTGACGATTAAACCAACCCATCGGCAAGCGACCCAGATGGTCGGCGATACGCAGCCGCGCTTCGCCCATCATGGCGTAGGCGCCAGCGAATATCAGCGGCATACCGCAGTAGCCGGCACCGATACGCAGCGCCACGCTGACAAGCATCGCCAGACCATAGCCGACGGATTGCGCCAGCGTATTGACGCCCGTGAAAGCGCTGTGCAGCAGGCCGTAGAGCGTCATATAGAACATTAGCGCCCTTACAGGGCGAGCGTCACCGCTTCGCGGTTCCGATGGTATTCATGATCGGCATACCGTTTTA
>NZ_CBFFRL010000524.1:0-452 GCF_965644215.1 Phytobacter sp. V69 | reverse complement strand
AGGCAACCGTCTGTGGTGTTTGCAGAGCTAAGATTGGCGGCTTAGCGTTGCACTTCGGAGTTGAATCCGCCCTTTACTCTGATGTTGATGGAACCATGAAAGCATATTATGAACACACTAATAGGCTATATTTTCGCTTAGGTAATGCCTTTACCCCAGCTACTTACACTTGTGATATTATTAACCCTGATAAAACTGTAACTTTGCCAGGGATTCAAAGTAACGATATCGTTTCCCGGAATATTGGGAAAATTGCTGCATCAAAAACTGAGTTTAACTTTGAGCTACAATGCCAATCAGGAACAATTGTGCATATGTCTTTGAAAGGCAATGGTAATGACATGGCTGGTACAGGGACTGATTCTGTGTTGAAAAACCTTAAGGAAGGTGCGATTTAATCGTCAATTATGAGAACATAACCCTTTCTTTGACATAGACTTTTCACGATGCCC
>NZ_CBFFRL010000523.1:0-462 GCF_965644215.1 Phytobacter sp. V69 | reverse complement strand
TTATCGGTAGTTAACCCTTCCTCCTACACTCTCCACAATCATGTCCGAGCGTTGCACTTATTATCTGAATTCGCGTAACCATAAAATGTCAATTAAAAACAATTGGTTGTTGTCATAACATGTTGTCTATTGATGTTTTGGAAAGGTTTGATGAAAAATATCACGTTGTCAGTATTATTATGATTTTTCTGTTTCAGAAACAGGTGATTATTGGTTGATAACTCAATTTTTAACAGTGCTCATTGATTGGAACTGATACAGACTGAAGCTTAATTCACTATGCGTGAAAATTTG
Source organism: Phytobacter sp. V69 (assembly GCF_965644215.1). NCBI lineage: Bacteria > Pseudomonadati > Pseudomonadota > Gammaproteobacteria > Enterobacterales > Enterobacteriaceae > Phytobacter > Phytobacter sp. V69. Next base: position 168 of record NZ_CBFFRL010000523.1, on the reverse strand, counting down.
CAGCCAGTTGATCAGTTCCAGCAAGATCTTAGACACCTACACGTTATGCGACAGGCTGCTTCGAGTATGAGTGGATATAACGATTCACTAATGACTAGATAGTGTCGTCACGAGGATAAAAATCATTGATAATAGGGCCTTCTAATCAGAAGGCCCTATTATCATGAC
>NZ_CBFFRL010000522.1:0-465 GCF_965644215.1 Phytobacter sp. V69 | reverse complement strand
CGGCCTCATTTCTCGCTGCCGTCCAGATCAGATGCATCGCTCTCTGGGCTAAAATCTTGTGACGACACCATCTAAAATGCCGCGGTCATGCTCTCCCTGTTTAATAGCCATCGCAACTTCATGGGCAACGTCAGGATAATAATTCGCGTCCGGGCGCTTATCGCTGCTGTAATCAACAACAGTGATTCCCTGCTGAGCCAGATAACTGGTAATAGCATCGCGAAACGCGTAGGCGGCATCATCCGCGCCAATGGCGATTGTTTTCATAGTAATGTCCTCAAATTATTCACAGAAAATTGAAATCTGATCCCCTGGGAGAATCGTTTGTGGCGTTGGCCCACAGAGGTGGACTGTACCAGGTAATTCAGCGTCAATGGCGCCATCAAAACTTAAGGAAGGTGCGATTTAATCGTCAATTATGAGAACATAACCCTTTCTTTGACATAGACTTTTCACGATGCCCGC
>NZ_CBFFRL010000521.1:0-472 GCF_965644215.1 Phytobacter sp. V69 | reverse complement strand
TATCGGTAGTTAACCCTTCCTCCTACACTCTCCACAATCATGTCCGAGCGTTGCACTTATTATCTGAATTCGCGCCTCTCTTAAATTGGTCTTTTTATTGCACTGATTTTGTGGTTTTTCAGTTCTTATTTGGCTTTTATCGGCATTATAATTCCTGCTCACGGAGTATGGTTCTACTTTATCGCGGAGGGGGTATGGAAATTACAGGTGCTGTAGGCATCGGCTGTGTGAATAACAGAAATGATGTTTTGGCAGTACAGGATGCATTAAAGAAAAGAGCCTTTCCGGGCTTGTCTGTTGATGGAATCATCGGCCCACAGACACTCTCTGCTATCAGAACGTTTCAACGCAAATTTTTGCGCCAGCCGGATGGAATCATTTCTGTTGGCGGAACTACTGCTTAGATAGTGTCGTCACAAGATTTTAGCCCAGAGAGCGATGCATCTGATCTGGACGGCAGCGAGAAATGAGG
>NZ_CBFFRL010000520.1:0-473 GCF_965644215.1 Phytobacter sp. V69 | reverse complement strand
ATCGGTAGTTAACCCTTCCTCCTACACTCTCCACAATCATGTCCGAGCGTTGCACTTATTATCTGAATTCGCGAAGAAGAGAATTCCCGCCATGAACGTTATCTGGAAGAAGAAGCCAAGATTCTGGCTGGTCATCCTCTTTTAGCGAGTTCGACAGAAAGAACCGCCCCAACTACTAAAAAGAAAAACCCTTTAGTGGATGCGCGGCTGCATGTCAGACATATGACCGTCAACGACATTAGTCGCTACGAAGCACGGCTACGGGACCTTGAGCTACTTCAACGAGTAGGTTACTCATCCGATGCACCGTCTTCACCGATCTCAAAAGAGGTGGGGGTGCGGAAGCTAAGAGACATTGACGAATTTGATGATGGGCATCCACTGTATTTGTGGTTAAACATTAGATAGTGTCGTCACAAGATTTTAGCCCAGAGAGCGATGCATCTGATCTGGACGGCAGCGAGAAATGAGGC
>NZ_CBFFRL010000519.1:0-481 GCF_965644215.1 Phytobacter sp. V69 | reverse complement strand
GTAACAGGCCGTTTGTGTTCTCATTCAGCCCCCGCTCATGCGACGCATACGGGTGGGCGAAGTACGTTTCTGCTTCCAGCGCCTCCGCTATCGCCCGATGTTCACTGAACTCGCCACCGTTGTCGAACGTGATGGTGTGGCAGACATCTTTATAGCCACTCAGCATCGAGATGATGGCACTGCTGACTTCACCCGCATCTTTGGATAACACCTTTTTTGTCAGGTAGATACGGCTCTTACGTTCAGCCAGCGTCACGATGGCACCTGTCCCTTGTGCACCCAGAACCAGGTCCGCTTCCCAGTCACCCAGGCGGCTACGCTCATCAACCACGGTCGGGCGCTGCTCGATGGAGACGGCTCCCGGTATGCGGCTGCGCTTAGTCCCGTAGCCCTTACGGTAACGGCGTTTACCCTGCCTCAGATGCTTGTACAGTTCGCCGCCACTGGCTTTATCAGCCTGAACATGCTGGTAAATCCACTC
>NZ_CBFFRL010000518.1:0-483 GCF_965644215.1 Phytobacter sp. V69 | reverse complement strand
GTTGCGTGATGGTATCGTAAACTGATTATTGATTTATAAGTGATTTATTTTAGTTTTGAACTTATCTGACAATTCCAGAATCAGAATTGTCAGATTGGTACGTAACTTTTAATGTAACTTTTTTTATTTGTTTTTAAATTTATTAATATCTACCACATTAATATCATCCGGTATTGATTTGTTATTAAGAATATTATTCAAAATATTCATGTCTGTATCAGGAATATTATCAGTGGAGTCAAAAGCTAATCTGTTCGCAGATATAACCTGTTCGATGAGTCTCATTGCTTTTACAAAAGACAGCTTATTATAATGAACCAGCCAGATTAACAACATTTTTTCCTGCGCTTTAAGAATGTCGTTTTCGCCTTTAATGCAACGCCACTCGTCATTGAGTCTCAAATCGAAATGAAGTGCCATTTCTTCATCTTCGGGAAACGCACCGACTTGATCATATGTATACTGAAATTGATAACTTACCTG
>NZ_CBFFRL010000517.1:0-484 GCF_965644215.1 Phytobacter sp. V69 | reverse complement strand
CGGGCATCGTGAAAAGTCTATGTCAAAGAAAGGGTTATGTTCTCATAATTGACGATTAAATCGCACCTTCCCTAATAATAATCGGCAGGACAGCGTGGCGACCAAATAAGAGCAGCATCGCCAGAATAACGCTCAATGGAAGCCAGGCAAGATATACATTGCTGGAATCTATAATTGCCCGAGGCGAGATATAACGAGAGAGAGGCACCGAAATAAGGCACAAAATAAACGCAATAATAAATTTTTTGATACTTATGTATATTTTATATTTCATTGTCGTTAATAAATTGATCTCGTCTGCTTATTTTTGTCTGGCACGGATAATATGTTTTTTCGCATCGCAAATCAAGTTATAAGACCGACGCATACCGTACTATGCCGATTGCGTTAATAAACCGATAATTGCTGACGGCGGATTCAACTCCGAAGTGCAACGCTAAGCCGCCAATCTTAGCTCTGCAAACACCACAGACGGTTGCCTGAA
>NZ_CBFFRL010000516.1:0-484 GCF_965644215.1 Phytobacter sp. V69 | reverse complement strand
ACTTATCGGTAGTTAACCCTTCCTCCTACACTCTCAACAATCATGTCCGAGCGTTGCACTTATTATCTGAATTCGCGTTATCCTATGGACTTAATCACGTAACTAATTATTCACAGATTCGACTGGTCTAAATAAAGAAACCTCGTATATTTTAAAACTTGTTTTACAATATACGAGGTTGAGCAAACCCACCGGGTGCGGTAGTGATTTTTTAAATTGTTATATTATTTAATCACTACGCTTGACTTTGCCTCATTATGTGTTAATTAAAAATATGTTGTTATACAATCCTAGATTGTTGTTTTTTAGCCCTGTTTATTCAGCGTAATATCCGTCAGGATTTTTCGTTGGTTTTCAGGGCTTTTTTATTGACTTTTTATTTATATCGATTACTACATAATTAAAACAACATATACCCAAGTAACTTCAATATGCAGGATGGTAGTGCTTAAACAACCTATCCCTACGATTGACTTGGGTTCAC
>NZ_CBFFRL010000515.1:0-488 GCF_965644215.1 Phytobacter sp. V69 | reverse complement strand
TATCGGTAGTTAACCCTTCCTCCTACACTCTCCACAATCATGTCCGAGCGTTGCACTTATTATCTGAATTCGCGCAGTAACCAATTAACAATGCTAAACATTAAGCATGGCAGGCATTGTGGCACCAGCGGCACATAATTGAAAGGATATCTCAAGACGGCAGTAAAGGTGGTAGTCGGTAACCCCAGGTACAAACGTACTGGCCAGCAAAAAAGAGCCGTGATTCATCATCCGATTAACAGCAGGTTTTCCTCAATCCGACAACAAAGAACAAAATAACCAATTGAAATATAGACAATAAAATAAAAACACCATTATTTATCGCCGGGCTGAATTAATGTAACAGATGACCATTGCGATAAAGTTCGCTGCTATAAGAGGATGATAAATGCTGATGCTCCTGTACCTCATCTATACCCAAGTAACTTCAATATGCAGGATGGTAGTGCTTAAACAACCTATCCCTACGATTGACTTGGGTTCACTGG
>NZ_CBFFRL010000514.1:0-495 GCF_965644215.1 Phytobacter sp. V69 | reverse complement strand
TTCTGTTCTTTATTACGGAGAACAGACACGATGTGTCGTTTCAATTTTCAGCTTGATCCAGATTTTTAAAGAGCAAAACTTCGCAGTGAACCTTTTCAGGTACACTCTGAAGTTTTCTTGTGTTCGCAGTAAAAGATGGTGGAGCTATGCGGGATCGAACCGCAGACCTCCTGCGTGCAAAGCAGGCGCTCTCCCAGCTGAGCTATAGCCCCATCGACGTCAAATCTCATCAACCTTAATTTTTGTTGAAGCAAGGCGTGGTGACACGAAGCATACCAGAGTATGTGAGTGTCGCCGCAACGCGGCATCAGCAAAAATTTGGTAGGCCTGAGTGGACTTGAACCACCGACCTCACCCTTATCAGGGGTGCGCTCTAACCACCTGAGCTACAAGCCTGCAGAGATTTTTTACTGCTGTTTTTTCATCAGACAATCTGTGTGAGCACTACAAAGGCAGGTTCTTTAAGGTAAGGAGGTGATCCAACCGCAGGTTCCC
>NZ_CBFFRL010000513.1:0-497 GCF_965644215.1 Phytobacter sp. V69 | reverse complement strand
CGCACAGGAAGCCAAGGAAAATCATATAAATGCAATGATGGCACCAGACCCTGATGCGCCTAAAGTATCGATGCTTAGGAAGGTGCGATTTAATCGGTGGGGTTCAGTGGAGTCCTTAGCTGTATTAGCCTTACCTTAGCTGAGCTGTATTATCTCTCTGCGATCACTTTGTACTGGTGAATATTTGGCCTTTATTATTCAATGAATGGCAAAGAATAACCTCATCTTGCACATTATTTATGCTAGTCCGGCCAGTTGCGCAGCGCGAACCAGATTGCCCATCGCAAACAGCATTGACAGACGGTTGTGATTTTTCTTCAGACCCCGTATTCGGGTCTTTCTGAAACCAAACTGGCATTTCAGTATCCGGAACGGATGTTCAACCTTCGCCCTGATACTGGCTTTCACAAATTCATCATTAAGTGCCTGCTTATTTCGACGCGGATGCTGTTTCATTTCTTTTACAGCAAGCGGGCCTTTCGCAATAAACCAGTATT
>NZ_CBFFRL010000512.1:0-502 GCF_965644215.1 Phytobacter sp. V69 | reverse complement strand
AGTCATGATAATAGGGCCTTCTGATTAGAAGGCCCTATTATCAATGATTTTTATCCTCGTGACGACACTATCTAGTATTCTCTGCGAAACGATCCTTGTCTGAACCATGAGGAGGCAGAGATGTCGCAGGCACAAAATGCAGGAACTTCCTCATCAAATGCAAAGCGGCCTTATAGAAAAGGTCAGCCATTATCAGCCAGCGAACGTAAGTTGCGATCAGTTTCACGCAAAAAAGATACTCATAAAGCAGTTACAGTATTCATTCATAATGCTCAAAAAGAGAAGCTAGATACTCTTTGTTCTGAGTACGGTATGACTCAGGCTGAGTTGATTGAATTGTTGATTAAGCGAGTGGAAGTGGGGCTTTCTGAAAAGTAACAAGTCACATTCTTGATTCATTGGCTTTTGAGTGCTAGGCTGTGTCTCTTAATCACCTGAGCTATAGTAACTGCCTGTTTCCACAACACTTTGAACTATGGCTCGTTACGATCTTCCCGATGAA
>NZ_CBFFRL010000511.1:0-502 GCF_965644215.1 Phytobacter sp. V69 | reverse complement strand
CCAGAAAACTTCACCGGTGAAGTTTTTACCTCTGCCGAAGTGCCGTGCTATCGCTATCGCGCTTTTTCCCTTCAGATAGCCGACGACTGTCGATACCGAATATTTTGGCGGTATGCTGATGCACATGTGGACATGATCGCGCATCAGATGCTCCTCCAGAATCTGACAGCCCTTCTGGCTCGCAAGCTCGTGGAATATTTTTCCCAACTCATGCCGCAGCGCACCACATAACCGTTGTTTCCGGCGTTTAGGGATATAAACCACGTGATATTTACAGTCCCATTTCGTATGGCTTAAGCTCTGATAGTCTCTCATCACGAATCCTCATCTCTTGGCGGAGATTTCAGATTCGCGCGACTGACTTAAAGGTCAAACCTTTCGGAGTCCCCCGGCAAAGCCGGGGGTTTACCGGATTTAATTACAGATGGGCGGATTCAACTCCGAAGTGCAACGCTAAGCCGCCAATCTTAGCTCTGCAAACACCACAGACGGTTGCCTGAAT
>NZ_CBFFRL010000510.1:0-512 GCF_965644215.1 Phytobacter sp. V69 | reverse complement strand
CTCAGGCACTACAGCGGCGGCGCAGTGATACACCATTACTACGACCACCGCACGCAGCAGTACCGCCAGCAGTCGCTGACCCAGGAAGAGATGATCGGACGCTATATCAGCCACGTACCGGGGAAGCATTTTAAGATGGTGCGTTACTACGGCTTTTTATCCAACAGAAAACGGGGGTCGCTGCTGCCGAAGGTGTATGAGGCCCTGCAGATGGAAGCGCGGAAAACACCGGAACAGCCCGGCTTCGCCTCGCTGTTGAAAGGATTTCTGCGTACGGACCCGTATCAATGCATCCTCTGTGGCAACCGGCTGCGCTTTGTCAGCGCAGAGGCCGGCAGGCATGCCACGGAATTAGTGGCGGAAAGGCTCCACGGGATCGCCAGAAAACGATGGCTTCTGACACAGGCCGCAGGATAAGTGCGCCCGAAAAATGGGTTTCCGGTTAAAAACTCGCCGAAAACAGTATTTTATTGCCATGATTTCTCCGACAACACACCATCACTGCGTTTCGG
>NZ_CBFFRL010000509.1:0-515 GCF_965644215.1 Phytobacter sp. V69 | reverse complement strand
CACGACTTTGTCGGTGCTGAGCCTCAAGTGCTGCAATCTGTTCAGGTGTGAGTCTGATATTCATGGTCTGAGCATGACCCCCTGAGAGCATGAAATCAAGCAGTATCAATGATCACGGGTATATAGCGAATAGAAAACTAATACCCCCAGCTTTGATTGGCCAGTCATACCGCGCTCCCTTTTGCAGATAATATTACTTTTCGTCAACCAACAATTCACGAAAGAAATGATATCTTAGTTAAGATTTCATTCTCATATTAAAAGCACAAAGGTATCACTTGAATAAATTATATCATCCGGGAAAACACTTTAATCCGCCAAAGAGACTTCTGTCAATTTCGCACTATTGGAGTCCATAGTTCTTCTCACTCGGTCTATAAAAACGAATTATTTCATTGAAGCATTCATTAATGCTTGATTAAGAAATCATATTTTATAGCTAGATAGTGTCGTCACAAGATTTTAGCCCAGAGAGCGATGCATCTGATCTGGACGGCAGCGAGAAATGAGGCCGT
>NZ_CBFFRL010000508.1:0-523 GCF_965644215.1 Phytobacter sp. V69 | reverse complement strand
AGAGCGGGCATCGTGAAAAGTCTATGTCAAAGAAAGGGTTATGTTCTCATAATTGACGATTAAATCGCACCTTCCCTTGTGTCTGAGAGCTCTTTCATTACCCATGGCCATATTTCTTCTGCGTAAAATTCTGCACCTGTGATATTGCCAGAATAATTCTGCCACGAGCTTTTAGTTGAAACCTCACCATTTTCGATAGCTTGTAAAATAATTACTAAATAGTTTCTAGCGAGGGTTATCTCATAAGGATTTCGAGGGATATCCTCAATGTGTCGATATTCAGGTGTGCCAGCCATAACTAAGGCTACCTGCTCTGCTGATACAATTCGCATGCGCCGTATATAAGCCGGGAGGTCAAGTTTTTCTTTTGTCATATCGTCCCCTACAAACAATCCCTACAGCAAAAAGCCAGCGTCAACCCTGTAGGGAGGGGATTCGGGAGCTACCCTAGGCTGTGTCCCTTAATCACCTGAGTTATAGTAACTGTCTTTTTCAACAACATATTGAACTATGGCTCGCTACG
>NZ_CBFFRL010000507.1:0-523 GCF_965644215.1 Phytobacter sp. V69 | reverse complement strand
GAGCGAAAGATAATCGCTTGTTTATCAATGCTGTATTCTGGATTTTGCGCACGGGTGCACCATGGCGAGACCTGCCGGGCGATTATGGTGACTGGAAAAATACTCACCGGCGTTTTTGTCGCTGGCGTGATAAGGGTGTATGGGAGGCTCTGCTGGAACAACTGGTGGCTGACCCCGATTTTGAGTGGCTGATGATTGATGCCAGTCACATCAAAGTCCATCCACATGCAGCAGGCGCGCAAGGCGGTAATCAGGACATGGGGAATACAAAAGGGGGCTCAACACGAAGCTTCATCTGGCCGTGGATGCGCATGGTATGCCGGTCAGAATACTTGTTACATCAGGTACCATTGCTGATTGCACGCAGGCAGCAACCCTGATTGAGGGGATGAGCGCTGAGCATCTGCTGGCGGATCGGGGCTATGACAGCGATGCCATCGTTGCGCTGGCGGAAGAACAAGGTATGAAAGCGGTGATCCCACCGCGCAGGAATCGTAAGGTCGTACGTGAGTACGACAACGCG
>NZ_CBFFRL010000506.1:0-526 GCF_965644215.1 Phytobacter sp. V69 | reverse complement strand
ATTCAGGCAACCGTCTGTGGTGTTTGCAGAGCTAAGATTGGCGGCTTAGCGTTGCACTTCGGAGTTGAATCCGCCCCATCCTGCATCTTGAAGTTACTTGGGTATATGTCTATTTTTTTGGGGGGCTGCGTTATGAATTTATCAGTCGCGAATTCAGATAAATAAGTGCAACGCTTGGTCATGTGGATGGAGGGACGGTTAGCTACCGATAAGCTATCCTGCTCTTCCGACCAAAGATGAGCGCGTCACTATGAAATATCGGCAGCTAACCGAAGGGCTACGATACCAGATAGCCCTGTTGTGTGAAGATAAAGTTAGTCAGGCAGAGATTGCCCGCCGCTTAGGCGTGAGCAAATCAACGGTCTCGCGGGAACTGCCCGTAATCGTTCTGTACATGGCTACCAGCCAGCGGCAGCTCAGAAGCTCAGTACCAGCCGCCGTAGGGCGGGCGGCAAACGCAGGATGCGCGAGGATACGGTCTTCTTTGTTGAGGCTGCGCTAAACTGGCTGTGGAGCCCGGAACAGA
>NZ_CBFFRL010000505.1:0-535 GCF_965644215.1 Phytobacter sp. V69 | reverse complement strand
TATCTTTCAATGGTCAAGCTGGGTTGCATCCGATTGTTTTACAAGAGGTTATGCAATTAAGGGACACAGCCTAATACCCTGTGATTAGAGGTAAACGCTTATGCATGATATTTAGAATATTTTCGACTGGAAATTGCTACCCATTGCCAATTCAGATAAGGTGAGGTAACGCATCCGGTGTTAATAATTAGCATACTGTCATGCCTGCAGAGTCTTCTACCGAAGATAGTTAATTACCTCGCAAATTGGGGGGGTAAATAAATGACGATATATCCTGGTCGTTCTTGAAAATGAGCTACGCTCTCTATCTCCCAGGCATTTTGTGCCCGGGAAGGCGCGCTCTGTCAGTCTTACGAAAAAATACAATTTTCCTGATTATCATCAGGTATTTATCTTTTATAAGATATTTTCCACACGTAATTATAAAAGCCGAAACTTCACAAATAAAACATAGCGGCTTAGATAGTGTCGTCACGAGGATAAAAATCATTGATAATAGGGCCTTCTAATCATAAGGCCCTATTATCATGACTAT
>NZ_CBFFRL010000504.1:0-535 GCF_965644215.1 Phytobacter sp. V69 | reverse complement strand
TTATCGGTAGTTAACCCTTCCTCCTACACTCTCCACAATCATGTCCGAGCGTTGCACTTATTATCTGAATTCGCTAAATGCAGTTGAAGAAATGTAAAATATGCTTTTATTAAAAACAGCATTTTCATGGTGTATTCACATGATACTTAAGGAATTAAATGAAAAAAATAATAGGTTTTTTTGGATTGGTTTTGCTTTCAATAAGTTGTGTAACTAATGCTTCTGATAATATAGTAACATTCGTTTGCACTGGAAATACTGGTCGTAGTCCTATGGCAGAGGCACTGAGTAAAGAAATAATAAAGACAAAAAACATGAATATTCTTGTTGCATCAAGAGGCGTAAATGTTGACCCAAAAGAATTAACACCAGAAAAAGGCACGATGACCGTATTAAAAGAAAGAGGAATTGACATATCAGAGCACAAGGCCACTCAACTAACAGAGACAGATGTACAAAAATCTAGGCTGTGTCCCTTAATTGCATAACCTCTTGTAAAACAATCGGATGCAACCCAGCTTGACCATTGAAAGAT
>NZ_CBFFRL010000503.1:0-537 GCF_965644215.1 Phytobacter sp. V69 | reverse complement strand
TACGTCCGGTGACACCGACCAAAGTTACACCGGAATTTACCAAAACCAATGAATACCCAACGGGCGCTATCAATGGCTCAGGGATCTTATCACCCAAAAATGAGGCTAACACGTGGAATATTTCAATCTCATAAAGGCCACTCAAAAATCAGGCAAACCAGATGCTGTTATCTGGCGCTCAGCGAAGTCAGAATCCCGAGCAAACCTGCAACTCGATGTCGACCTTGAAGATGCAGGTATCGAAACAGGGCGCGGTAAAGACTACATGAAACCCATCCGCACCGATTTTCCTGTATATGACGACCTGCCAGAAGAAGGTGTACTGGATTTCGAATGGTGCAAACGCTACGAACTGGGAGAAGACGGACGCACCTGGCAGAAGCTTATCGTTAGCGCGCCAGCCGCAACCGAGCCGGAAGTGAAAGAGGAAACGGAAACCACCAACACTAACGGCCAGATTTCCCCGAAAGTTGAAGAAGCCATGCTGTGGCCGGTCGCTCAGATGTCGCAGCGTTCGCTGATCCTGTCCCAGTTCAT
>NZ_CBFFRL010000502.1:0-545 GCF_965644215.1 Phytobacter sp. V69 | reverse complement strand
TATCGGTAGTTAACCCTTCCTCCTACACTCTCCACAATCATGTCCGAGCGTTGCACTTATTATCTGAATTCGCGAAACAACAGTATATAACTCCATTTCAGTATGAGCATCGGATGCATTCCCAAACAAACAAAAAACACAAATTTCACACATATTTAACAAAAATAAAACCTCACATATGCCTGATGGCACATTGTTACAGATTAATGTCATTCACGTTTTTTGAATGTCATAACGTAATTTATGCAAATTATTAAAATACATCTTAAATATGTGATTCAAAACACGGATAACGACAGCGATGGTATAGGTTACATCATGCAGGATTTATAGAATTCGAACTAAAAATGCCACGCAATGATGATTGCACCGAGTGACAGACAAGATATATTATTTGAGCAAAGGTAAACCTTTTACGTCATTACACCTATCCATTCAAATATCACATTCATAGGCGAATATATAATGGACATATACCCAGAATACTTCGAGTTGCAGGAGCCAGTGAACCCAAGTCAATCGTAGGGATAGGTTGTTTAAGCACT
>NZ_CBFFRL010000501.1:0-560 GCF_965644215.1 Phytobacter sp. V69 | reverse complement strand
ATACAGCTCAGCTAAGGTAAGGCTAATACAGCTAAGGACTCCACTGAACCCCACCGATTAAATCGCACCTTCCCTAGCTGTAAAATTAGCCCAACTTACCCACAGCGCGTATCCAGAATCAATATTATCACTGAGTCGAGCGGGCACAGTCACTTGTCCATAAGAATTTGATAACAATGTTGGCAACTGGACACCAATAAGTCCATGTTGTTTATCAAGCGTCGCTTTAATTTCCCAGTCAATATATTTTCTTCCCCATGATTCATTACCGACCAAGACAATAGAACATGAAGTCCCTGTGATATAATACTCACGAATACGTCGCATGACATAGTCAATATCGTCACTGTCAACTCGACGATCAAGAGAATTATCCGTTACAGCCTCATATTCATCATGAAATTTTCTTGAGAATTCATCATAGTAATATTGGTCACCATCATGGTGGTAACTTAAAAAAACTTTTCTTTTAATTATTTTGGTATTAGGCGGATTCAACTCCGAAGTGCAACGCTAAGCCGCCAATCTTAGCTCTGCAAACACCACAGACGGTTGCCTGA
>NZ_CBFFRL010000500.1:0-577 GCF_965644215.1 Phytobacter sp. V69 | reverse complement strand
AGGCAACCGTCTGTGGTGTTTGCAGAGCTAAGATTGGCGGCTTAGCGTTGCACTTCGGAGTTGAATCCGCCAACAACAGACAGAAAACGAGGACGTATAAATTTAAGTGCTGACGAACGCCGAGACATATCGATACAGTTCAGAGTAAATAAATCAGAGTTTGAATATTTAAAATCATTAGTGGACGCTTCTGGTTTAGAAAGAGGCCATTATATCAGAAGAGAAATATTAAAAGCTGAACCAGTGATAAAAAGAAAAATGCCTGAGTTTGAGCAATCATTGTATAGAGAAATACAGCATCAAGGTAATAATATAAATCAGATTGCTAAAAAATTACATATCAATGAAGACTTTAAACAATCTGTAGCCTCAGAAGCTAACTTTGCTATAAAGCAACTTATGAAAAGAATATTAAAGGCTTGTGAGGTTTATACGGTATGAAAGGAAATGTAGCTAAAACAGGGAGATCATTTAAAAATAGAGTTGATTATATATTAAAAGATGATCGCGAATTCAGATAATAAGTGCAACGCTCGGACATGATTGTGGAGAGTGTAGGAGGAAGGGTTAACTACCG
>NZ_CBFFRL010000499.1:0-596 GCF_965644215.1 Phytobacter sp. V69 | reverse complement strand
GGCCTCATTTCTCGCTGCCGTCCAGATCAGATGCATCGCTCTCTGGGCTAAAATCTTGTGACGACACTATCTAGCGCGTACGGCCACTTTGTCAAAATAATACTCATGTGCGACGGTGAAGTCCTGAACGAACTCGAGGCTTGAGCTGCACTTCGCCAGCATGTGGATGCAATAGGCTTTATACGCTTCGGCGGTTTCGCCATGGGGAAAGTAAATGGCGTACTTCATGGCCGTATACTGGGCATGATCGTTATAGCTGAAACTCTCAAGTTTGCCCTGATAGTAATCCGCGAGAATGTAATCGGCCTTCGAGAAAATATCGCTGCAGGAGCGCAGGCACAGCTCAAAGCTGATTTTGTTGCCCCAGTAGTCACCGGCGTACAAAAACAATCCCAGCGCATCCGACATATGGTTTAAAAAAAAGCGTTACCGCTGCGAATACCCTCAATATGTGATTCCAGGAACTCGCCCTGATACTCAGGGTTCCTGCGCACCTCCTCTTCTTTCAGGGCGTTAAACACACTAGGCTGTGTCCCTTAATTGCATAACCTCTTGTAAAACAATCGGATGCAACCCAGCTTGACCATTGAAAGATA
>NZ_CBFFRL010000498.1:0-599 GCF_965644215.1 Phytobacter sp. V69 | reverse complement strand
GTTTGAGTTTTTGAAAATTATCGTTAATACGACAGCTCAGTTTCCCCGCTATCTCTGGCAGGGTATCACCGAAAAATCCGTTTATCGCCAGCCGGAAGTCCTTCGCTGTGGCGAAATACCGGTTGTTCCGGGCATGCTCATTCATGACCTTCCACAACCGCTCAATCGGATTCAGATTCGGGCTGTAGGGCGGCAGGTAGTGCAGCTCAATATTCATCACCACCGCCCAGTCCTGCACCAGTGAGGCCCGGTGATATGGCGCACCATCCAGTATAAGGTGTACTTTCTGCCTGACGGGGTAAGTCTTCCGGATGGCGATGAAGAACTCACAAATGGTTCTGGCATTAATCTGTGCATAATCGCCGGTCACTGTTCGGGCAATATCGTTCAGACAGAGTGCCCCGATGATATTCATTCGGGTACGGCTCCCGGTGGTTTTAACCGGTTTGCGCTCACCCCTGCGTATCCAGCCACCACTCAGTTTCGTTGACTGCGTGGGATGCACGGCATCAATAAACAGGATAGGTTCTTTATTATTACCCGCAGTGAGCTTAAGAGCCTCATATTCAGTGATGAACTGCTGCTGTTTTTCTTCGCTG
>NZ_CBFFRL010000497.1:0-602 GCF_965644215.1 Phytobacter sp. V69 | reverse complement strand
GGTAGTGCTTAAACAACCTATCCCTACGATTGACTTGGGTTCACTGGCTCCTGCAACTCGAAGTATTCTGGGTATATCGCCCGACAATAGTCCATTCGAAGGTCAGGATCGGATGAATTCTTGCGCTTATCATCAAGAGTAAGAATCAATGTGTCATGTGTTATTTCCGCGCCGCACTCAAGTAAATGCGCCAACGCCTTACGAATAAGAATTTCAGTGACATTATGCGCTTCTTTTGCTGCCATCATCTCCTCCTTATATTTGATGAATCAGGCTGCAATATAAAAACTCTTACAGCCTGATTCATTTATTTACTGCATTTTACGCAAAACCATTTTTCTCGCTTCCTGATAAATGGCCTTTCGTTCAGAGTTATCGGTTTTCTCTTCTTCCATCAGAAGAGTCTGGTTTAACCCGCGCGTCGTCACAGGTATATTTCGTTTAATCAAATATGTTGCGGCAAATCCTATTGCTTCACGAATAAGTTCATCCCGGGTCAAATTATCTTTACCGGATTGTTTAGTCATGGGCGGATTCAACTCCGAAGTGCAACGCTAAGCCGCCAATCTTAGCTCTGCAAACACCACAGACGGTTGCCTGAA
>NZ_CBFFRL010000496.1:0-603 GCF_965644215.1 Phytobacter sp. V69 | reverse complement strand
TATCGGTAGTTAACCCTTCCTCCTACACTCTCCACAATCATGTCCGAGCGTTGCACTTATTATCTGAATTCGCGGTCGCTTATTTTTACCGTCTCTGGTTGTAGCACCCCTTTTCACGCAAAAGTTGAGGCCTATGACTTACTGTCTCGCCCTCTAACCGGGAAGAACATTGCAGTATAAAGTCCAGATGATTCAATTGCATCAAGAGTCTACACACAGCAAATCGTTACCGCACTTCGCGAAAAGGGGATGCAGGTGGTCAACCCGCCCGCGGACCTCACCCTTTAATTTAGTCTTAATGGTACCGCAGAAAACACCTATTCCCGGCAGGAAAATGTGTGGGGTACCGTTGATTACGTGGTTGATGAAGTGAGCACCTCGTATAAAAAAGGCGAGGAAAAAACAACCTACAACTATAAACCTGTTCAGGCGGTTGTTGGCACGCAAACGGTTTATGATAAATATTATTTCCGTCGACTTGGTATGACCATTAGCGACAGAAATAACAAACCGTTATTAAGCGTGAATATACCCGTGATCATTGAAACTGCTTGATTTCATGCTGTCAGGGGATCATGCTCAGACCATGAACATCAGACTTTC
>NZ_CBFFRL010000495.1:0-603 GCF_965644215.1 Phytobacter sp. V69 | reverse complement strand
TTATTATCGAGTTCGGTGACCGCCTGGACGGTCACTTCTGAGAAAAGGCATTTACACAGAATCGTGTACAGGGTCCTTTTTTTCAATCACATCTTTCAGTGCGCGGCACTCGAGACTCAGGTCTGCAAACATCTGTTTCAGCCGGCGGTTTTCATCCTCGAGGTCTTTCATCTTTTTGATATCAGAGGCTTCCATACCGCCGAACTTTGCTTTCCAGTTGTAGTACGAGGCCTCAGAGATCCCGGCTTCGCGGCAGACGTCTTTAACGGTGCGTCCGGCTTCGACGGACTTCAGAACGGCGATGATCTGGTGTTCGGTGAATCGTGCTTTACGCATGGCGATCTCCTCCGGGGACATAATCAGTATGCCGGAAGATCTCTAAATGTGAATGGTCCGTTTAAGCGGGATACTTACACATTTTCCTTTATGCTTTCAGCAGTTGCTCAACCGCTATGCCCTTTTAAGTAACCCACGCGAGAATCACTTAGATAGTGTCGTCACGAGGATAAAAATCATTGATAATAGAGCCTTCTAATCAGAAGGCCCTATTATCATGACTATTCCAGCCTATCGGCGCCACGATATTTCTGACAATGTATGGAG
>NZ_CBFFRL010000494.1:0-619 GCF_965644215.1 Phytobacter sp. V69 | reverse complement strand
GTAGCGAGCCATAGTTCAATATGTTGTTGAAAAAGACAGTTACTATAACTCAGGTGATTAAGGGACACAGCCTAATCGTACAGTCGCTATAAGAGTGCCACCTGGGATTTTTGCATAGGTATCTGTGCTATTTCGTTTCAGCCTGACAGCTATTCCGACAGTGTACGAGCTTACACCCGAGTTGTGGGTTGTAGTACAATTCGTATCGATGTAAACACATCGATTACCCGCTTGCGCAGGCGTATACCATGTTGCTCCATTACCACCGATTCTAAACTCAACTGAAAATTTCCTTGATGTTATGGCATCATTGACCCAAATCGTCGAAGTTCTCACCACATCCCTGTCGGCAGGAGTGGGATTTCCATTAGCCCATGCTGATGCAGAACCACTCGCGCCAGAAGTTATATTTCCCAATGTAGTTGGAATAGATGTTGCGTTCAGATACGCGGTGGTGGTGCTACTTGGCGAAAAACCAAAAGCCATCACCGTATTAGTCATCAATAAATAAAAAGCAGTGAATATTAATAGATGGCGGATTCAAGACCCTGTACACGATTCTGTGTAAATGCCTTTTCTCAGAAGTGACCGTCCAGGCGGTCACCGAACTCGATAATAA
>NZ_CBFFRL010000493.1:0-631 GCF_965644215.1 Phytobacter sp. V69 | reverse complement strand
ATCGGTAGTTAACCCTTCCTCCTACACTCTCCACAATCATGTCCGAGCGTTGCACTTATTATCTGAATTCGCGGTTTTCATTATTGTTTATGGGGCGCAGAAAAGTCATTGTTGGGCTGGCTTTGCGCCAGGCATCCAGATGTTTTGCTGTAGTGTCCCATGTAGGGCAGAGCAGCACTGCCAGCGCATTGTGTCTCTTCATCAGATGCAGATAGCTTTGCTGGCTCTCCAGATTCTCATCAGAGCAGGCAAGAATAGTGGCATAACCTAATTTCGCCAGGCTCCGTGTAATTTTAGCGATTAATTCCGTGTAGTAAGGATTGCTTAAATCATGAATAACCAGGCCAATAATGTTGGATTTATTGCTGCGTAACGTTGCGGCATTTTCATTATAGGTATAATTCAGCTCGTTGATGGCATCCAGCACTCGCTGGCGGGTTTTGGCAGACACTTTACCCGCCCGATTGCTGATCACATTGGAAACGGTGGCCGATGATACCTTTGCCAGTGCGGCAACATCCGATACGGTGGCGCGTTTTTCCATGTTGATGCTCCGCTAAGGAAGGTGCGATTTAATCGGTGGGGTTCAGTGGAGTCCTTAGCTGTATTAGCCTTACCTTAGCTGAGCTGT
>NZ_CBFFRL010000492.1:0-634 GCF_965644215.1 Phytobacter sp. V69 | reverse complement strand
ATCGGTAGTTAACCCTTCCTCCTACACTCTCCACAATCATGTCCGAGCGTTGCACTTATTATCTGAATTCGCGAACTCCATCTATTACCCGCCTGGACAAAAGGAAAGGGCAAGCACTGCATCTTCGCTACACTGGCGCTCCCTTGCCCGCCGATCGGGAAAGTATATTCTGGCTGAATGTACTGACAGTTCCACCTAAATTTATTGATGTTAAACATCAGTATCTAAACGTGGCTTATCAGACACGCATAAAATTTATTTACCGACTTGTCAGACTTATAAAACATGCACAGAGTGCAACAGGAAAATCACAGTGGAAAAAAGAGGTTGATGTTCTGAATGTGTATAACCCAACGCCTTATTATATTTCACTGCTCAATGTGGAGTGGCTTGCAAAAGGACAAACGGTGTCAGTCAAGGGAGAAATGCTGCCACCTTTTGGACAGATTACGCTGGCGGGAAAGGACATTTCACCCGATGGTAAGAAACTGAATTATTCAGCTTTTGATGACCTGGAAAGGATATAGAGATTTTCATCTGTTCTTGCTCAGTAAGAGGATTAGCGAATTCAGATAATAAGTGCAACGCTCGGACATGATTGTGGAGAGTGTAGGAGGAAGGGTTAACTACCGAT
>NZ_CBFFRL010000491.1:0-635 GCF_965644215.1 Phytobacter sp. V69 | reverse complement strand
ATGGTAGTGCTTAAACAATCTATCCCTACGATTAACTTGGGTTTACTGGCTCCTGCAACTCGAAGTATTCTGGGTATGGCGATTATTTTTCATCCGGCTTTTTCGGTATTATTTCTGTCAGCATGCCTAATTGCTTGTTCAATTTTGGTTTTTTAATTCTCAAAATTAATGATTCTACATGCTTAGGGTAGTCACTGTGATCCTTCCCTGCTACATCATAAACTGATATATATTTGACTAATTGTTTTATTTTTTTAGGTGGTAAGGAAATCGTTTTTGGGTAAGATAGAGATACTGGTCTATTTAATGCGCTATAAATTTCAGTTTGCAATGATTTGTTTGCTTTCCCAAGATAAATTGGCTCGCTTAAGCTATCATAAAAAACATAGATGCCGGGAGATTTGCTATGACTATTCAACATTTCTTTCAACTGGTCTGTAATGTTACCCTCACAATCGAAAGAGTGGTGTTCACATACAATTTTAAACTCGGGGATGAGTGCAACACCCATAAAATAGCGAGTTGTTTCAGTACGAGGTTTTATTTCGTTATTTATCCATTTCTTTATTTGACTCTGGCTGTAACCTGTTTTTTCAGCTGCTTGAGAAATTTCACCATCGAAATAATTTTTTACA
>NZ_CBFFRL010000490.1:0-642 GCF_965644215.1 Phytobacter sp. V69 | reverse complement strand
TCATGATAATAGGGCCTTCTGATTAGAAGGCCCTATTATCAATGATTTTTATCCTCGTGACGACACTATCTAAGGTTCCCAGATGCTGATAATTATTGGTTTTCAGCAACTGCGGATAGTTATCCGTCAGGCGTTTAAACCGCTCGGCCAGCATGGACCAGTGGTTATCCACCTCCTGCGGCGGTGTATCCCACGCCCCCTTATCACGCCCGGAACGGGTACTGGTGCGCCCGTGTGGCACCGCTTGTTCGATCGCGCTACGCAGCCCGCTCAGATTATCGGGCAGATCGCTCGCGAGGAGCGAGGTACGAACGGCGATCATCCCGCAGCCAATATCCACGCCGACCGCCGCCGGAATGATGGCCCCTTTGGTTGGGATCACGCTACCGATGGTGGAGCCTTTACCGAGATGCACGTCAGGCATCACTGCCAGATGCTGGAAAATAAACGGCATCTTCGCGGTGTTCTGTAACTGTTCACGCGCCTCAGGCTCGACCGGGACCCCGTGAGTCCACATTTTTATTGGCGCACTGTTGTGCGCCGTCAGCAGTTGAAATTCATGTTGCTGCGCGAATTCAGATAATAAGTGCAACGCTCGGACATGATTGTGGAGAGTGTAGGAGGAAGGGTTAACTACCGATA
>NZ_CBFFRL010000489.1:0-647 GCF_965644215.1 Phytobacter sp. V69 | reverse complement strand
GGGCATCGTGAAAAGTCTATGTCAAAGAAAGGGTTATGTTCTCATAATTGACGATTAAATCGCACCTTCCTTAACAGTACACAAGTTCACATCAGAATGCCGAGATAATTTCCCTCGTTAAGTCTAATGATAAGAATTATTGTTTGGGTGTTTCGTCTTCCGTGAAGGTATCAATAAACGCTTGCTGCTGCGGCGTCAATTTCCAGGACGCCGGAACCGTGGTTGAAGCTTGCGGTTTCGCTGCTTGTGGTTTGTCACGCGGTTGACACACTTGCTTCACTGGCTCAGAGCGACCTGTTACAGCCATTTTAACCCCAGTATTTCCAGATGATTAACGCCACCACGACCCAAAAGACGGCAGAACCCAGAAATACCGCCAGCCACGCTTTACGCTTGAGCTGCGGGTCCCTTTGCGGTTCTTCGCTTCCTGATGGCATTGCTAACCTCGTACAATCGACATCACTTATCATTTTAGGCACCAACAATCGGTACAATTAATCATGGATGAGATAAATCCTAAAGAAACTTTAGTCGAAAAGCTAGTGAATTTACGTACAGTTTCCAAAGAAATATTTAGATAGTGTCGTCACAAGATTTTAGCCCAGAGAGCGATGCATCTGATCTGGACGGCAGCGAGAAATGAGGCC
>NZ_CBFFRL010000488.1:0-678 GCF_965644215.1 Phytobacter sp. V69 | reverse complement strand
GGCCTCATTTCTCGCTGCCGTCCAGATCAGATGCATCGCTCTCTGGGCTAAAATCTTGTGACGACACTATCTAAAAAAGATACCGCCAATAAAGGTCCCGCCTGCATAGCCGATACATCCCCAGAAACGTGCGGTTCCGTACTCGAAGTTAAAGCTACGGCTGATTTTTTCGACAAAACTGTCCACCAGCCCGCATCCCGCCAGATAGCCAATCCCGAAGAAGACAGCGCCCAGCACCATGCCCAGTTTGAAGTTAGAGGCCAGCAGAGGCTCATATACATAAATAAGGAATGGTCCGCTCAGTAAAAGTACCAGACCCACTAACCATATAAGCGGTTTACGGGTGCCTAACTTGTCCTGAATGACACCGTAACCGACCATAAATATCATGCTAAAAAACTGGTTAACGGAATAGAGCATCCCCAGTTCGCTACCGGTTAAACCGAGTTTTGTTTTTAACCAGATGGCATAAAATGACCACCAGAGTGACCAGGCGGCAAAGAAAAACAATAAATATCCGGATGAGAAACAATAGTTCTTATTACTGAATGGCAGATTTATTTTCATTATTTATTCTCTTGTCGATAATGAGAATACAAGCAAACCGCGAATTCAGATAATAAGTGCAACGCTCGGACATGATTGTGGAGAGTGTAGGAGGAAGGGTTAACTACCGAT
>NZ_CBFFRL010000487.1:0-678 GCF_965644215.1 Phytobacter sp. V69 | reverse complement strand
TGTTCTGGGTGCTGTGTTCCGGTGCACCATGGCGCGATTTACCTGAACGGTACGGCCCATGGAAGACCGTTTATAACCGCTTTAACCGTTGGTCAAAATCGGGTGTGATTAACATTATTTTCAACAAGTTACTTTCAGCTCTGGATGCACATGGCCTCGTGGACTGGTCGGCCACTGCACTGGATGGTAGCAATATTCGGGCGCTGAAATGTGCTGCCGGTGCGCAAAAAAACATCTCGATATCACTGGAGATAATGGGCTGGGTCGCTCTCGAGGTGGTTTTGGTACCAAAATCCATCTGGCGACAGACGGAAGTGGTCTGCCGTTAAACATCGTACTGAGTCCCGGTCAGGCTCACGAAAGCCAGTTTGCACAACGTCTTCTGGACGGTATCGGAGTTCAGCGCCAGAACGGAAGTATGAAGCGCCGTGGTCATGCAGTACTGGCTGATAAAGCCTACTCGGGGCATGCGTTACGTAACGAACTGAAAAGAAGAGGGATAAAAGCAGTCATCCCGCGTAAATCCAATGAAAAAATGGCCGCAGATGGTCGTTCACCACTCGATCGTGAAGCCTACCGCAATCGCAACGTTGTTGAGAGGTGCTTTGGTCGCCTGAAAGAATACCGGCGCATTGCAACACGTTACGACAAAACGGCGAGGAATTATCTTTCAATGGT
>NZ_CBFFRL010000486.1:0-684 GCF_965644215.1 Phytobacter sp. V69 | reverse complement strand
GGTTCTGTCGCATTAAGAAGTCATCAGGTAACATACAGTTTTTTTGTGATGTTCCCTGCCTATGTCTTTGATCCGAAAAGCCTTCAAACGCCTGCATTATCCCGTCGATATTATTGCTCAGTGTGTACGCTGGTACCTGGCTTACTCACTCAGTCTGCGAAATCTGGAAGAGATAATGGCTGAGCGGGGGATTGTCGTTGATCATTCCACGCTTCACCGCTGGGTTATCCGTCTGGTGCCACTGCTGGATAAGGCGTTTCGCCGGCATAAACGCCCTGCAGGACGCCGGTGGCGGATGGATGAAACTTACATAAAAGTCAGGGGGAAGTGGAAATATCTGTACCGGGCCGTCGATACCGGAGGTCAGACAATCGACTTTCTGCTGACCGCGAAGCGGGATGCCGCGGCAGCGCTGCGCTTCTTTCGTAAGGCCATTCGTCAGCACGGTGAACCTGAAGTGGTGACCATTGATAAAAGCGGTGCAAACACCGCTGCCCTTGCGGAGCTGAATGCTGGCAGGGAGGACGATGAGTGCATTAAGGTCAGGCAGAATAAGTATCTGAACAATCTGGTTGAGCAGGATCACCGGAATATCAAACGGCGGATAAAGCTGATGACGGGATTCAAATCTTTTCGACGGGGGCAGGCTATTCTGGCGGGGATCGAAATCATACACATGTTACG
>NZ_CBFFRL010000485.1:0-689 GCF_965644215.1 Phytobacter sp. V69 | reverse complement strand
GTTTTAACAAATCAAAAGGGGTTTTGATAACTGACTTAAAGCTGAAAGCTTTCCGGAACCCCCAGCCTAGCTGGGGGGTTTCTGTGCACAAAAAGAAGGGGGGAGTGGCCTCCCCCGCGTTTAGATTTCAGCGAGCGGTGAGTGTTCGCAAAGATACTGGGTGCTGAAATTAAGCACATTGAAGGCTCTTTCCAGCTTATCGACATTCACCGCGATGTAGGTAGGGCAATCCTGACGCCCACTTAACAGGCATACTGCCACGGAGGATAAAGCCTCCTCAGCGCGATATAACGCCCCTCGGGCATCGGCATCCGGCAACATATTCAGTTGCACGCCGTTATCGCGTATTTCCCTGGCAAGATCGAAGAAGTGCTCCCGTAAACGATCGTTTTCGCTAACCGACATATACCCTTTCGCTTTTCGCATCTGGATATAGCCTGCAAGGTCAGCTTTGGCGTCAAGCAGTTTGTCCAACAGGCACTGTGTGAGTTCGTCAACGGTCATACGTTTTCCCCCTCTTGTCAGCCATTAGGCAAGAAACATAGTATGGTTGTTTTTTGAGCAAAAGCATGAGCGGGGTCAATTATTAACCGTTGATGATAATTCTTTACACTTTAGATAGTGTCGTCACGAGGATAAAAATCATTGATAATAGGGCCTTCTAATCAGAAGGCCCTATTATCATGACT
>NZ_CBFFRL010000484.1:0-704 GCF_965644215.1 Phytobacter sp. V69 | reverse complement strand
TTCAGGCAACCGTCTGTGGTGTTTGCAGAGCTAAGATTGGCGGCTTAGCGTTGCACTTCGGAGTTGAATCCGCCCATAAATATTATGTTTTGTTGAATAACATGTAGAGTTGTCGCGGATAACATGCTTGCGCAAAAAAAATAGCCAGAAAAAGAGTACAGGTAATTAAATAAACATCACGACCTCACCGCATCGATAAATGCATTCATTTATGCACTCATCACTATTTTCAATCATGTTTATTCCACTGGTTGAAATGGTACTATGCTTGCGGCTGTTAAATGACGCAAAGTTGCTTAATCCAATGCAATTTTCACCCTGATTCACCTTTTAAACGCAACAAAATTGCGCAAAGTGAGCTAAATCACAAAAAGAGGGCGTTCAAAACGATGAAACTCGATGTCTGGGATAAAAAAATCCTGACCCTTCTGCAACGCAACAATCGCCTTTCCCAGCGAGAAATTGCCGACCAGGTGAATCTTTCCGCATCGGCAGTAAACCGACGTATTGCTGCGCTGGAAGAATCCGGGATCGTAAAGGCGAATGTCAGCATCGTGGACGCCAGTAAGGTGGGGCGGCCGATCACTATCATGGCGCAGGTGGTGGTGGCCAACGAGCGTCTCGATTTATTAGATAGTGTCGTCACGAGGATAAAAATCATTGATAATAGGGCCTTCTAATCAGAAGGCCCTATTATCATGACT
>NZ_CBFFRL010000483.1:0-714 GCF_965644215.1 Phytobacter sp. V69 | reverse complement strand
CAAATAGCTCATATGCCACCCCTAAACGTGAATGAAACGGAGTCTAACAAAAAGCTGGACAGCCGTTCAACTTTCCGTAGGATCGCCATTCTGGACACTTGTCCAACATTGGTTATGAGGAAGTTATGGTTCGTCAGTGGTTAACATTAGTCATTATTGTCCTGGTTTATATTCCGGTAGCGATTGATGCGACGGTATTGCACGTGGCGTCACCTACGTTGAGCGCAGAACTGGCCGCCAGCGGTAACGAATTACTGTGGATTATCGATATTTATTCGCTGGTGATGGCAGGGATGGTGTTGCCCATGGGCGCGCTGGGAGACCGTATCGGTTTTAAACGTCTGCTGCTGACAGGCAGCGGGCTTTTCGGCCTGGCCTCATTTCTGGCGGCGTTTTCCACCAGCGCGGAACAGCTGATCACCTCGCGCGCCGTACTGGCCATTGGCGCAGCAATGATCGTTCCGGCGACGCTGGCCGGTATCCGCAATACCTTTGCAAAAACAGAGCAGCGCAATATGGCGCTGGGCGTGTGGGCAGCGGTCGGCTCTGGTGGAGCAGCATTCGGGCCGTTAATCGGCGGTTGGTTATTGGCCCATTTCCACTGGGGCGCGGTGTTCCTGGTGAATGTGCCGATCGTGATGCTGGTGATGGCGCTGACCGCGCGCTATGTGCCGCGCCAGCAAGGACGTCGCCAGCAGCCGCTCAACCTGAGCC
>NZ_CBFFRL010000482.1:0-726 GCF_965644215.1 Phytobacter sp. V69 | reverse complement strand
TTTTATACTCTGCGGTATGTTAATTTCCGCAGGGATTCATGAAAATGGCACGCAGCAAAGCCCCCAGAAAACGCAAGCCCGGTAAATCAGGTAAACCACCTGTAGCCCGTATTACACCGCCCTCTTATCCAAAACGTTTTATGGTCTCCTTCCCCCCCGACACTGACGGTCATGAGCCCGATGAATTCTTCTACGATACGCCGGCTGAAACCATACAGCACTGTGTCCGCCTTGGCCCCCAGTTTTTCCTTGATACGCAATTCGACCCGCCCCTCGTCACCATTATTCGCGGCTTTGAACAGCATCCCGGAGAGGCTGATGAAGCCGGATACGACAGCATTGATGGCGCGATGACCGAAAGCATGCCCCTGGATGAGTTCATGATCTGCACGGAGCTGGAGATAATGCGGGTCTCTTTCGTCCCGTGGGACAAATCCACTGACAACTGGGCCGACAGACCCGATGAACCTGACTGCGGCTGCGGGCAGTATGTCGATTTTCGCTTCACCGGCAAGATCCCCGGACTGTAATTCCCCGAATGTATATCCCGCGTCCCGCAAAGTTGCTCTTCACCGTCGATGACGGCTGGAATAAGTTTCTCGAAAAATTCAGTGACCGCGTCACTCCCTGGACCCGCCTCTGCGTCGAGCGCATGCTCGCCTGCGGCACCACGACCATGGGCGTTCGCCGCTTCTGCTGCGCATCGCCGGACTGCACCCATTCCCG
>NZ_CBFFRL010000481.1:0-731 GCF_965644215.1 Phytobacter sp. V69 | reverse complement strand
CTCGTCATATCGAGATCCAGGTACTGGCAGACGGTCAGGGCAACGCCATCTATCTGGCTGAACGTGACTGCTCCATGCAGCGTCGCCACCAGAAAGTCGTCGAAGAAGCGCCGGCACCGGGTATTACCCCGGAACTGCGTAAATTCATCGGCGATCGCTGCGCCAAAGCCTGTGTGGACATCGGCTACCGTGGGGCAGGTACGTTCGAGTTCCTGTTCGAAAACGGCGAGTTCTATTTCATCGAAATGAACACCCGTATTCAGGTAGAGCATCCGGTCACTGAAATGATCACCGGCGTGGACCTGATCAAAGAGCAACTGCGTATTGCTGCCGGTCAGCCGCTGTCGATCAAGCAAGAAGACGTGGTGGTGAAAGGCCATGCGGTGGAATGCCGTATCAACGCCGAAGACCCGAACACCTTCCTGCCGAGCCCGGGTAAAATCACCCGTTTCCACGCGCCGGGCGGTTTTGGCGTGCGCTGGGAATCGCATATCTACGCCGGTTACACCGTACCGCCGTACTATGACTCCATGATCGGCAAGCTGATTTGCTTTGGTGAAACCCGTGAAGTGGCGATTGCGCGCATGAAGAATGCGCTGCAGGAGCTGATTATCGACGGTATCAAAACCAACGTGGATCTGCAGATGCGCATCATGAGCGACGAGAAATTCCAGCAGGGTGGCCCCAACATCCACTATCTGGAAAAGAAACTCGGTCTGCACGAGAAGTAA
>NZ_CBFFRL010000480.1:0-735 GCF_965644215.1 Phytobacter sp. V69 | reverse complement strand
AACCACAAGCCTGAGAAAAAACAAGAACCAGACAAAACAAGCCCATCCGTTGCCTTTCCACCTTTACCAAAGGAAAACAAAGTTGCCACAAAATCAAAATGTTTCACCTTCCCTAAATTTCGCTTTGGTTCGGGTAAGCGCAAAGATGGGTGATTTTTATTCAAGCAGTCAAAATTCAGGGATTAAAAATCCATTGATAAGCTCGTAACAACAGGAACTTTAGGGCAAAATAGGTCAATCGTCCGTATCCGGAAAATGACCGTAATGGCAAGAAAACTCCAGGAGATCAAAACCAAATTGTTAGAAGTCGTTTTATGGAAAGCGGCTGATAAGCTGCGTAAGAACATTGATGCCGCCGAGTACAAGCATGTTGTACCAGGACTGATTTTCCTCAATTATGGGGATTTATAATGAAAAATAAATTTTTCTCTAACCCTAATGATAAGGGATTATCGATATGATGGTTATCAACTGCTCCAAAGCAGCAGCGACACACCTTTACGGTAAATACAAAAAGAATGTTGATGAAGGGTTCTTTGAGCCTGCGTCATCTGTACAGCAGACTATCAAGGAACGACAGTCTGACGTAAAGAATAAGGAAATCATTCAGTGGGTGGTTCATGCGGTCAAGATAGGTCGTTCCACCTGTCTGATTGCAATGGAATATGAAAGCCGTTGGGTGCATGTTATTCATCAGGTTCGTAAAGGAGATGTTCAGGGGTTTGTAGAACGTCT
>NZ_CBFFRL010000479.1:0-735 GCF_965644215.1 Phytobacter sp. V69 | reverse complement strand
ACTTACAGTTTTTATGTCAGTCCCTGCTTTGCAGGAGAAAACGGTAAATCAGGCCGCCAAGAACGCCGCCTGCAAGCGGCACAACCCAGAACACCCAGAGCTGCTGTAACGCCCATGTTCCCTGGAAGACGGCAACTGCCGTGCTTCTTGCCGGGTTAACGGACGTGTTGGTGACCGGAATGCTGATAAGGTGGATAAGTGTCAGTGCCAGACCAATGGCAATCGGGGCAAACCCGGCCGGTGCGCGCTTATCTGTTGCACCGTGAATAACAATCAGGAAGAAAGCTGTCAGAACCAGCTCAGCGATAACTGCGGCCTGAAGTGAATAACCACCGGGAGAGTGCTCGCCGAACCCGTTCGAAGCAAAGCCGCCAGCCGTCAACTCAAAGCCCGTTTTGCCGCTCGCTATCAGATACAGGACGCCTGCGGCAGCAATACCACCAATGACCTGAGCAATAATGTAAGGGACGACGTCACTGAAAGAGATTCGGCCTCCGGCCCACAGTCCCAGCGTTACTGCCGGGTTAAAATGACCGCCGGAAATATGACCCACAGCATACGCCATCGTCAGTACCGTCAGGCCAAATGCGAGCGCTACACCCGCGAACCCTATCCCCAGCTGCGGAAAGGCCGCAGCCAGCACTGCACTCCCGCAGCCACCAAAGACCAGCCAGAACGTGCCGAAGAATTCGGCAGCGGTTTTTCTTAACATTGATGAGTTCCTTCTGATTGTTA
>NZ_CBFFRL010000478.1:0-736 GCF_965644215.1 Phytobacter sp. V69 | reverse complement strand
GGCCTCATTTCTCGCTGCCGTCCAGATCAGATGCATCGCTCTCTGGGCTAAAATCTTGTGACGACACTATCTAAGGTCTGAAAAAGATCGTCGCTAACAAACTTGTTTTCATTTGCGATAACCTGACGAAAGCGGCGATCCCATTTTTCAGGTTGTTTGTTCATTTCCCCCCATGTCTTTAGGCTGACGTTGTTGTTATCAAAGCCATGGTAGAGGTAACCCATAAATATCAGAGCGTTGAGGAGTTCATCTTCAGGCTCTTCCTTATGACCCATGGTGAAGTTATCTTTTTTGTAGATTTTACCTATGTGCTCGCTTTTTGCACATAGCTCACCGAGCACCTGATGCTGCTCAACAAACCAACGGCCATAATCTGGATGTTGGTAAAGGTGACGTGCTTTGAATATCAACAACAACACTTGTTCGCTTACAGCGTCGTAAATATCGGGGAACGGCGATAATTCCCCGGAAAAAAGGGTGCTGATTTGTTGCGTTAGGTGTTCCGGTAATGGCATATAGCGCCCCTTTATTGTGATATAGATCACAGAAATAGAATGTACTTCTGCCAACCTGTAGATGGCATCTTGTCGCGTTTTTTTGTCTCTTATCCCTGTGCTGTCATAGCAGATTAATTTTGGATGATAAATATAAAAATAAACATTTCGCGAATTCAGATAATAAGTGCAACGCTCGGACATGATTGTGGAGAGTGTAGGAGGAAGGGTTAACTACCGAT
>NZ_CBFFRL010000477.1:0-756 GCF_965644215.1 Phytobacter sp. V69 | reverse complement strand
TGAACGCCACGTAAGCAAAGCCCTGCCAGGTGCTGACGTACGTGAAGTCTGCCACCCACAACTGGTCTGGTCGTTCAGCCACGAACTGGCGGTTTACCCGGTCACCTGCGGCAGCGTCTTTTCGGCTGACGGTAGTCCTGACCTTTTTGCCCCGGAGTACCCCGGCAAGCCCCATGGCCTTCATCAGCCGTGCCACCGTACATCTGGCCACGCTGATGTGCTCCCGGAGTAACTGACGCCACACTTTGCGTACGCCATATACTCTGTGGTTTTCATCGTACACGCGCTTTATCTCCGTTTTCAGAAGGTCGTCACGCTGCTCCCGCAGACTGCGCCTGTCCGGATGAGTGTGATGTTGCTGATGCCGGTAATATGTCGACGGGGCGATATCCAGTTCATGGCATACCGGTCCGACCCCATGTTCGTTGCACAGCGCGTCCACCAGAGGTGTTATTTTTTCCAGAGGCGGTCGAACTCCGCCTTCGCAAAATAAGCGGAAGCCTGGCGCAGGATATCGTTGCTGCGGCGCAGCTCACGAACTTCCCGCTCCAGCTCTTTCAGGCGCTGGCGTTCAGGAGTGGTGAGGCCACCATCACCGCCTCCGGCATCGCGTTCATACTGACGTAGCCAGATACGCAGGGTCTCAGGCGTACAGCCTATTTTGGGGGCGATGGAGCTGAGGGCTGCCCACTGTGAGTCATAGTCGTTCTGATTTTCCAGAACCATACGGACGGCGCGCTGACGAACCTCCGGGGA
>NZ_CBFFRL010000476.1:0-758 GCF_965644215.1 Phytobacter sp. V69 | reverse complement strand
TCATGATAATAGGGCCTTCTGATTAGAAGGCCCTATTATCAATGATTTTTATCCTCGTGACGACACTATCTAAGGCTGACGAGAATTTTTGCAGCTTTTTAAAGTTCAGCAGGGAGGTTATTTTGATGCTCATTTTGTTCTCCTGTAGGGTATTCAGAGCACTCAACACATCGGTTTTTATTCCAGATTGGCGTGTCGTTTGAACAACACTTCTTCCGAAGAGCTGCTTTCATCGGCCATCTTCATGACCAGTGCGTCAGCGATAATGAGTAAGGCTTGTTCATAGAGCGACGCCATGGGCTGTGCAGAACGAAATGCTGACTGAGATTGGTTTTTGGAAGGGGCATTGATCTGTACGACGATGTCGGCGATACCCGCTATCGATGAGCTACGATTGGTTGTCAGAACGGCAACTTTGCCTTTTAACTGCTGTGCTTTATTTGCGAGTGAGATCAGTTGAGCCGTTTCCCCTGATGCTGAGGAGACGATGAACAAGTCACCTTCACCGAAATTGGGGGTGATGGTTTCTGTCAGGAAATACACTTCTTTGCCCATGTGCATCAGACGCATGGTGAAGGCTTTCATTGAAAACCCCGCGCGACCAAGGCCATAGCAAAAAACACGGTGGCTTTGCTGGATTGCTGCAATCAAATTAGCACAATCCTTTTCAAGAATTGACTCTCTGAACCGCCCCGGTTTTCCTGGAGAGTATTTTAGTTGGGAACTCAGGCTGCCAGATCCTTATTCCCGATGGAAGC
>NZ_CBFFRL010000475.1:0-764 GCF_965644215.1 Phytobacter sp. V69 | reverse complement strand
CGCATGCTCGCCTGCGGCACCACGACCATGGGCGTTCGCCGCTTCTGCTGCGCATCGCCGGACTGCACCCATTCCCGCTTTTTCTGCCAGAGCTGCAAATCAAAGGCCTGCAGCTCCTGCGGCTTCAAAGCCACGGAGCAATGGGTATCGCAGCAGAGCCACATTCTCCCCGACTGCGACTGGCAGCACATTACCTTTACCATGCCCCACCTGCTCTGGCCCTTTTTCAACAACAACTGGCCATTACTGAATGCTCTCTTCCGCGCCGCCCCCCGCGCCATGCTTCGCTGGGCCCGCAGACAGGGCGTGGAGGTCGGTATCTTCTGCGCCCTGCATACGTACGGCCGTCAGCTCAATCAGCACCCACACATTCACCTCTCCGTCACCCGCGGCGGGCTGGATATCAGGCATGGCGTCTGGCGCGACCTCTTCTTTAAGAAGCATGCTGTCGAGGAAATCTGGCGCGGAGCCGTCATCCGCCTGCTGCGCCACAGCCATGACCTGATAAATCCCGGCAACCTGCCGGGGCTGGGGCATATCCGCGACAAAAAGCAGTGGCAGCGCTATCTGCAGGCGCAGTACGGGCGCCGCTGGAAGGTGCACTTTGCGAAGAAGACCCGGGGCGCCTGGCGGAGCGTCAAATACCTGGGCCGCTACCTGAAGCGACCGCCGGTGTCAGCGGCGAAGCTCAGGCACTACAGCGGCGGCGCAGTGATACACCATTACTACGACCACCGCACGCAGCAGTACCGCCAGCAGTCGCT
>NZ_CBFFRL010000474.1:0-771 GCF_965644215.1 Phytobacter sp. V69 | reverse complement strand
GTCATGATAATAGGGCCTTCTGATTAGAAGGCCCTATTATCAATGATTTTTATCCTCGTGACGACACTATCTAGGATGCCCGGCGAAAGGTATTTCACGCGTGGGGGTAAAAATGCGCACATGCGCCGTGTTCGCGCTATCGACAGGCGGCAGCACAAAGGTCGTTTCGCTGTAACCGAACTCGGCGGCAATCTGCTGCATTTGCCCGGTGCTCATCCCTTGCGCATCCAACACCACTGCAACGGGGTTGCCAACAAATGGGGTATTCGTAAAAACATCTGCAACGACATAACGTCTTTTCATTTTCTGCCCTGAATTCAATGTGCATCTGCGCCGGGAATGGTGAAGTACCTGCCATCGCAGGCTTATGAACACAATAAACGTGGAGGCCTACTTTCTGCCAGAGCGCATTTCCATCAGCAATGGAAACGATGCCAGACCGCTTCGCACAGGTCGGGTAATTGATGACCATAGTCGAGTAATTTATCCTGGCGAAACATTTGAGCCACCTCCTGCCTTTGCGTTTTTCAGCATGAAGTTGACGCTATTTATCCATTTTAACTCTCCCCCTGGTTAACCGGCAGGAACACCCGGATGCGATTGCAATCTGGATTTGCCCAACGTCCAACCCACGCAAGATTCGCTCACCGTCATACCAGGAGCCGGGCATAAGTCAGTTCACAGGAAGATTGTTCGCTAGGCTGTGTCCCTTAATCACCTGAGTTATAGTAACTGTCTTTTTCAACAACATATTGAACTATGGCTCGCTAC
>NZ_CBFFRL010000473.1:0-772 GCF_965644215.1 Phytobacter sp. V69 | reverse complement strand
CGGGCCTGGGCGTGGAGATTGACTGGGCGCAGATTGAAAAAGCCCATGCCATCTACAAAAGCCTGCCGGGCGGCGCGAGTAACGATGCCGGTCCGATGCAGTACCTGATCCCGGGCTGGAAATTCGACCATAAACGCCCGGTATTTGGCCGCTGAGTGTGAATATGTCCGGCACATTTGTATTGTACCGGGCAGTCCATGCGATTCCTTTACCGATAAACGAACAGGCGGCAAAGCGAACGTCTGCCTTGCCGCAACGGGCAACGCAATCAGTAGTAACCGAGCAGTTTCCACCAGGCCATACCGACGGCAAAAATCAACACCACATTAAACGTGACAACGCAGAAGTTAATTCTGTAGAACCGGGGGCGCTCAAAATAGCCCTGAGCAAAATAGATAGGGCCAGGACCGCCGCCATATTCCGTATTGCCCCACATCAGGTTGCTGAAAATACCGAAACAGATCGCCACCATCATGGGCGGTGCGCCCGCAGCAATGGCGGTTGCGGCGAACGGGGCATAGAGCGCGGCCACATGCCCGGTGGCGGTGGCAAATAAATAATGCACGTAGATATAGATAAGCCCCAGCAGGACAAAGGATTCCATCGCGCTAAAACCATGGATACTGCCGCCAAGCTTGAGGGTCATCCATTTGATAAAGCCGAGGTCGGCGAGTCCACTGGCCAGAGAGATAATGACGCTAGGCTGTGTCCCTTAATCACCTGAGTTATAGTAACTGTCTTTTTCAACAACATATTGAACTATGGCTCGCTA
>NZ_CBFFRL010000472.1:0-779 GCF_965644215.1 Phytobacter sp. V69 | reverse complement strand
ATACGGCCTCATTTCTCGCTGCCGTCCAGATCAGATGCATCGCTCTCTGGGCTAAAATCTTGTGATGACACTATCTAGAGCGTTTTGGAAATTATGATCGCCGTCATAAATCTGAAAATCTGGTATGACCTGCTTATTGCCAGGATTAATCCGATAGACTACTATGGCTTCACCCCAGACAGAGCTAACGCCACAATAAATAGTGAGTGCCGGAGATAAGCGCCGGGAGGGGTAAGTAAAATTGAAGTATTTGCTCGATTTATAACACCAAGCCCTGGCATCTGCCAGGGCTTAATCATTTCTGGCTCCGCTGTTTTCTCCACTCTTCGCATTTCGTTATGACCCCAATTGATCTCTGTATGTCCTGTTTATCGTTGCGCTTTGCTATAACCTCTTCTACACACTGCGTATTAACGTCGTTGCCCCTGCGCGACATTCAGCACAGAACCACAGAGAACCCCTATGGATATTGATAAAATCAAAAAACTGATCGAACTGGTCGAAGCGTCAGGCATTTCCGATCTGGAGATTTCTGAGGGTGAAGAGTCGGTACGCATCAGTCGTGCAACCGTTGCCCCTGCTATGCAACAAGCGTATACGCTCCCCGTTATGCCACAACAGACTCCGTCAAACGCGGTCGTACCCGCCGCCGTAGTGCCGGCAGCAGAACCCGCTCCTGCACAAATCAGTGGTCATGTAGTGCGTTCCCCGATGGTCGGGACCTTCTACCGCACGCCGAGCCCGGACGCGAAAGCCTTCTGCGAAGTCGGCCAGAAAGT
>NZ_CBFFRL010000471.1:0-800 GCF_965644215.1 Phytobacter sp. V69 | reverse complement strand
GCGACCGCACCAAAACCGACCTGCCGTACCTCGACAAAACCGACGGCAACCACGACTGGTATCACCTGCGTCACCAGGAAGCGATGAACAGCGAGGCGGTGGTGCGTCTGGCGGAGGCCTCTCAGGACCGCTACGGCTTCAAAGATTTCAAACTGAAAGGCGGCGTGCTGCCTGGTGAGAAAGAGATTGAAACCGCACGTGAACTGAAAAAACGCTTCCCGGATGCGCGTATCACCGTGGACCCGAACGGCGCCTGGCTGCTGGATGAAGCCATTGAGCTGTGTAAAGGGCTGCAGGATGTGCTGACCTATGCGGAAGACCCGTGTGGTGCAGAGCAGGGCTTCTCCGGGCGCGAAGTGATGGCGGAATTCCGTCGCGCCACCGGTCTGCCGGTTGCCACCAACATGATTGCCACCAACTGGCGTGAAATGGGCCACTCGGTGATGCTGAACGCGGTGGACATCCCGCTGGCGGACCCGCACTTCTGGACGCTGTCCGGTGCGGTGCGCGTGGCGCAGCTGTGTGACGACTGGGGTCTGACCTGGGGTTGCCACTCCAACAACCACTTCGACATTTCGCTGGCGATGTTCACCCACGTGGGCGCAGCGGCACCGGGTAACCCGACCGCTATCGACACCCACTGGATCTGGCAGGAAGGCGAAGCGCGCCTGACCAAAGCGCCGCTGCAAATCAAAGGTGGGCAGATTGCCGTGCCGGACGCACCGGGCCTGGGCGTGGAGATTGACTGGGCGCAGATTGAAAAAGCCCATGCCATCTACAAAAGCCTGCCGGGCGGCGCG
>NZ_CBFFRL010000470.1:0-804 GCF_965644215.1 Phytobacter sp. V69 | reverse complement strand
GAAAGTCTGATGTTCATGGTCTGAGCATGATCCCCTGACAGCATGAAATCAAGCAGTTTCAATGATCACGGGTATATACTGTTATCCGTGAGTTGAGTGCAGGGATGCATTTCGTGGCGGGAATTGTTTAATAAAAGACATGAAATAAAAAAGGGCAGTTAAGCCCTTAATCATCTAATTATTCGCAGGCTATCGTTTCAGGATGCTTTCATTATCGCGAGGTGCCCAATCTTTTTCTGAGAAATCATATAAAGAATAAGGCTGATCGCGTAAGCCGTTAGCGCGTAAAATCCCACGGACATCTGCCGGCAGGTTTTCATCGCGGAAAAGCTCGGCAATAACAAACATTGCATCGCTAAACGACAGCTGTTTAACTTCAAAGGGTTTCCAGCCAGTACGCTTGAAAATAAGGTGCCAAAGCGCTTCTTCCCCGGCCAACGCCACATAGGGGCTGGCATACTTCTCCCGATGACGAGACAGCAGCACTTCCAGTGTAAAAATGTGCCCGACGCGTTGCTTCGCGGAAATCCCTCTCGCTGTCGTTTCATTCTTCAATTCGTCGTGTGTTATGTCATTGTTTTCACATACTCTGGTCTCGATGGCTTGCCATAGATCGTCAAACTTTTGCATAGCAGTTACCCTGTAATAATTATTTACGGCAATTAGACAATACCAGAGAAATCAGCCATCCGCCAAAGCGAGCAACAGGCGAGTTTATGATAAAAAGAGGCTAGGCTGTGTCCCTTAATTGCATAACCTCTTGTAAAACAATCGGATGCAACCCAGCTTGACCATTGAAAGATA
>NZ_CBFFRL010000469.1:0-804 GCF_965644215.1 Phytobacter sp. V69 | reverse complement strand
TTCAGGCAACCGTCTGTGGTGTTTGCAGAGCTAAGATTGGCGGCTTAGCGTTGCACTTCGGAGTTGAATCCGCCTTTAACCTACGAATGTTGATATTTTTTCGTTATGATGATGTATACCGCAAAATAAGTAATTAAAAAAATATGATTTACTTATGGCAATTTTTTATTGTTATATGATTGGTTTGTTAAAGTTCGCAATTAATCTACGGTGTTTATACGGATTACACTGCTATATAATATCTTAAACTTTTTTATATGATTATAATGGCCCAATTGTTATTTGTTAACAAAATCAATGTTGATGACATTATCAGGAATATCATTGTTGGATTGAATTATCTCATACTCAATAAAATCCCCCCATTTCAAAAATAAATTCCGTAACTTCTCTGCTTGCTGACCGACTTGATAAGTTCTGATCAAACGATCTTTGGGGACATGGTTCAGCAGTAGCTCAATCAACCGTTCAGGTGCGTCCAGATACTCAGCACAACCTGTTGCAACACTGCGGCGTAGGTCATGTGGTGAGAAGGGGGCTGCTTCTGCCATATACTTTGTTCTTAAACGTTCAAGTGCACGAGTTATGGCATCACCCGTGACTGGAAAACCCGGTTTGCTGAGGGATTCGAATACCCAACCTCCTTCTGAAATAATGCGCTGTGTTTTCAGTATGGATAGGGCAAGAGGGTGCAGGGTCACAATATGGCTTTTACCATTTTTGGTGTCTGAACCGCCCCGGTTTTCCTGGAGAGTATTTTAGTTGGGAACTCAGGCTGCCAGATCCTTATTCCCGATGGAAGCA
>NZ_CBFFRL010000468.1:0-810 GCF_965644215.1 Phytobacter sp. V69 | reverse complement strand
GCCACTAACTTCGCTTTCGACCGTGACAGTCGCTTCCATCTGCACATGGTCGGCAGCCTCTTTGGTTGTGCTGGTGGTGGATTGCTGACCCATCAGGCCGTCAATTGAGTACATGCCGTCGCTGATTTTTTCGACGATTGGCTGAGTTGGTTTGGTGTCGACAGGGTTAGCTGCCGCTGCTGCGATTTTTCCAACAACAGAAAATTCAGTTGAGAGCTTATCCAGGCTTTCAACAGGTTCCGTGCCCTGAATAACTCCGGCAACCACTGCGGCGCTGTCAATCTGGCGGGCGGCCGTGAGGGTTTCGGCGGTTGGCTTGGCGTGATCGGTTTCGGTAAGGTATGCATTTGTGTAACCGATCAGGCGCCCAGGGGTTTTATAAAACTCAGGATGAGCGCTTCTGATAACGGCAAAAATTGCCGCGCGGGAATAATCTAGAATGCCAGGCGTTTTGCGCAGCACCGCTGACCATTCTTTCCATGGGCTTTCTTTGCCAGAGATAATTTCTTTTGCGCGACGATGGATCCCGCCAGGGATGTTGTAGATATCAAAATCCATCGGTAGTGTTGCTGCTGCGATTTCGATATCCAGCGTGTCCAGGGTGTGAATGTAATCAGGGTTGCGATCGGTTGGGATGCTACCGCCAGCGGTTGTGCCAGCATCAGTGCGCTGTACAGTGGTCACCCGTTTGCCAGCAGCCCATTCTTTAACGAGCAGCCCGCGATCAATACGCGGGGTTTCAACCCAGGCTTGAGCGAACGTGATCACCGCGTTCAGTTCGTGGCGTTTATCCTGCGCAAATACCGTTTT
>NZ_CBFFRL010000467.1:0-812 GCF_965644215.1 Phytobacter sp. V69 | reverse complement strand
AGGCAACCGTCTGTGGTGTTTGCAGAGCTAAGATTGGCGGCTTAGCGTTGCACTTCGGAGTTGAATCCGCCAACGACATACCGGTTTTTAACGCACCGAATTCAGGGTGAGCATGTGGCATTGCAACATATGGTGCAAGGATATAATAAGGCCCATTGTTAAGCGTGGACTCTTTTATGGCCTGAATATATTCAGTGTTGACATACTTATTACGTAATAATGACTCCATCGAGAAATCAATGGCCTGTACCCAGTCAACTGCAGATTTCTTTATTACAATGGAAGCATGAGGAAAATAATTAATTAAGCGCATAACGCGTCCTCGTATTTTATTATAGGGTGCAACTGATGTTCAAAAATAAAATACGCGCGTCAGTATATGAAAGCAATGCAGGGGAAAATGATACAGGATAAAATCAAGGAAAAAACAAACTCATAATATTCAATAAAATAAAATTAAATTTTTTATTTTCAACTGCATTAATGTGATATCAATTGCAAAAACAGCATTATTAATATTATCAAATATGATAACAAGATCACCTTAACACAATTGCCTTGCTGAAATTTTACGATCAACGACACATGTCTATTGATAAAAAAACGGGCCGCCTGAGCGACCCGTTTCGTCTGCAATCGAATTACAGCAGTGCTTTCGCTTTCGCGACCACGTTGTCGACAGTGAAGCCGAACTCTTCAAACAGCAGCTCTGCCGGAGCAGATTCACCAAACGTCGTCATGCCCACAATCGCGCCGTTCAGGCCAACGTATTTGTACCAGTAGTCGGCGATGAGTGCTTCAACCGCAACACG
>NZ_CBFFRL010000466.1:0-823 GCF_965644215.1 Phytobacter sp. V69 | reverse complement strand
CATAAATTAACCTGCTTTTGATGTTGGATTGAACATATCAAAATCAGGCAATTACACAATTTTATGTACAGGCTCTCACGCACTGCTAATACTTCCGCATGGCCAGTGCAGTCGCCGGTTTCTCTGATATTGTTGGTGGTACTTACTAGCACTTCTCCGTCCTTTGCCACAATCACACACCCAAAAGGGAATCCTCCGAGTTCGGCTTCCTGTTGTGCCAAATGAATAGCCTGTCTTAAATATCTGGCATCCTTGTCATTTGTGTAAACTTCAATATTCATGCCTGGTAATTGCTTAAACTGGTTTTCAAGTGCAGTCATGTTTACACTCCTTTTCTCTGTTGGCATACTGACATAAACCAAGACCAACTCGCAGAATTTACTGAATAATATGGTTTCTCCAACCGCTGCCTAATGATTTTACCGGCCTCTAATGAAGGGAAACCACTACCAGGAACAATGACTGCACTAAAATTAGCGCGTTCATTCTTTAGTTGTTTAAAGGCACAATCTGCAATTGATTCGGGAGAAATATGCCAAACAGCACCGACATCAAAACGATCCTGACGTGGTATAAACTCCCACTTCCCTGTCAACTCATAGGGGACAGAGTATGGAATGACGATGCCATGATGTTGAAAGTAATTCCTAAATGCTTCTACGGTTTCGGGCGAGTACCACGGTGGAATAATCATAGCGATGGTATGGTGTTGCTGGTTGATTAATTCAGAAACAAGGGCTTTTACTGATGGGCGGATTCAACTCCGAAGTGCAACGCTAAGCCGCCAATCTTAGCTCTGCAAACACCACAGACGGTTGCCTGA
>NZ_CBFFRL010000465.1:0-825 GCF_965644215.1 Phytobacter sp. V69 | reverse complement strand
AGTCATGATAATAGGGCCTTCTGATTAGAAGGCCCTATTATCAATGATTTTTATCCTCGTGACGACACTATCTAATGGCACAATCCACTGGAGCGAATTCTTCTGGCCGTTTGCGCTTCCAACCCTTGCCGGAAATATCTGCGGCGGTACGTTTATCTTCGCCCTGCTCAGCCACGCACAAATCCGCAATGACATGATTAACAAGCGCAAAGCTGACACGAAAGCCAAAACAAAACGCGAAACGGCTGAACACAGGGGTTAACTGGCGACACTTTAACCAGTCGGGCGCAGGATGCTTAACGCACAGGCGAAATAACGTTATACTCCTGCCGCTTCGTCCCCTTAGTTAAATGGGCATAGTGAAACAAAATCTCAATACTATGTTTTTTATGTGTTTTTACATAAGAAATATAAAAATAAAGTACACAAATATGTACACATTATTTCTAAAGTATTGGGCAGTCATCCTCCCCTGCCCGATTAACGAAATAAGTCACCCAGCCAACAACGATTACGTCTTACAGCGACCCATCCTCAATCACTTCACCATCTTCCGTAATGAACGACTGGTCCGTCAGTCTCGCAAGCTGCTGGCGATTAACACTACCACCTGTAATGAAGGGCTTTCGGTTTTGCACTCGAGGGATAAGGAAGGCGATAAGGAGTATGAGCAGGAAGTACTACAGGAGGCATGGGAAAGTGCAGATGACTGGTTTCACAAATAAACCACACAAAACACATAATTTATGTAAGCGTAAAGCCAGCGCCGTATGTAGCCATTAAGCCAGTACTGATAACTTAGACGCCCACCTGTACAGACGGACA
>NZ_CBFFRL010000464.1:0-825 GCF_965644215.1 Phytobacter sp. V69 | reverse complement strand
CTGAGTGATCAGGTGGGTCAAATTACAACTGCTGTTGTTAAACAAAGGTGGGTCAAAGTTCGACTGCTGTTGACAAGCTGCTCCAACGCCCGTCTGATGGTGGCATTCTGAGAGCCTTTGTGTGCAGTGAGTTGCAGCCGTTCCCTTAGTCGGTCAAAGCCAATGCGATAGAAGTTATCCGGTAACTCCACAAGGTACAGGTACAGCGCCTGTGCTGACTCTTTTCGGGCCAAGGTTTTCAGGATTTTAAGGTATAGCCTAGTTTTACCATCGACCTGGTAGAGGGTGTTCAGGTCCGGGTTTGGCCTGATGATGACCTCATCGGTACCCTCATCATAGTAAGAGGTGGAGACCAGACTCATATCAATTTTGATTTTTTTGCCTTCAACCGAAGACGGCTTAATGAACTGGAAATACGTATGCTGAATTCGCGTCAGAGAGTCACTGAATCGCTTGCGTAACCGGGAGTCTACACGCTTTGTCGCCAGCCCGCAGCTGCATGCAAAATCAATGAAATTCATTCGTACAGTGCCGTCCTTTTCCAGGTACTTATTGGTCAGTGAATCCACAATCCCTAACCAGACCTTAAAATCAGTATCCATATCAAGGCGCGGACCGAAAATGCTGATCTTCTCGTAACCTTCTCCGGAAAGAGATGACAGTCTGCACAACTCCTTGGTGGCGTCAATGTGATGTCCTCTGGACATGGGATCAGAGCCATCTTTCAGGGTTGGAACAAATACACCCAATTGAACCGCCCCGGGAATCCTGGAGACTAAACTCTTTGAGAGAGAGGTAAACAGGATGACTAAAAACACACGTTTT
>NZ_CBFFRL010000463.1:0-844 GCF_965644215.1 Phytobacter sp. V69 | reverse complement strand
TGGAATAGTCATGATAATAGGGCCTTCTGATTAGAAGGCCCTATTATCAATGATTTTTATCCTCGTGACGACACTATTTAGTGGTCTCTGGAATTATCCTCTGCTGGGGTCTTGCGAGTTACGGGCTCATCGCTCTAATTACGGGGTATCAGGATGGGATGGTGTATATCTGGGGGCTTGTTTTAATATCCCCTTTTTCTCTGAGAGTGGTGAACTGGATGCAGCGCAGACTCATCAACCAGCCCTGCATCCTGAGCTACCATAAGCGCAGCTCAAGGATATTCGTGCATCTGTCGCCAAACCAGCCAACCGTCAGTATTTCATCCGAACGTGTGGTCTGGTTCTGGAATGGAGTGCTAACCAGTATAGAGGACGCTCTCAGTGGCAGAGAAAACACCATCGTGATTGCCTCCCATCTCCTCACCTCTTATCGAATTAAACGTATCAGAAGGCATCTTCAGATTCAGGCCGGACATTACCGAAGCCATGTCATACATGTTCCCTTCACACCCGCTGCGCGTGCAGTTATGCAACTGGAAATTCTTCTTGCACAGTGGCGCTGGCGTGTACCGTCCAGAACGTTATGGCCCGTTCTTGTCATACGAAAAACTTTCAATCCGGAAAAATAATTTCCCCTGTTTTGATTTTTCACCCGTTGTCACACTGGCTACATCAATGTAGTCGATCTGAACGATCGATTTTCATCGTTATACATCCACTCTGGTGCGCGGTAACGTATCCACAGTGGATACAATAATTAATAACTTAAGCGCGAATTCAGATAATAAGTGCAACGCTCGGACATGATTGTGGAGAGTGTAGGAGGAAGGGTTAACTACCGATA
>NZ_CBFFRL010000462.1:0-848 GCF_965644215.1 Phytobacter sp. V69 | reverse complement strand
ATTATCTTTCAATGGTCAAGCTGGGTTGCATCCGATTGTTTTACAAGAGGTTATGCAATTAAGGGACACAGCCTAAAAGCGCGGGCCTTCCTCAATATTGCCTGGTCATACGACAACCAGGGCGCCGAAGATAAAGCAGAAGTGTGTTATCTCGCCGCACTGAACGCGGGTCTTGAGGGTGATGACCAATTTGAAGCGCTATTTGGCCTCGCCTGCACGTACCGCTGTCTGGGGAAATACGACTTAGCCCATGCGCGCTTTGAAGAAATACGGGCCGCGTATCCTGACGCGAGCGAGGTCATCCCTTTTTATGCCCTGTGCCTGCATAACCTCGGTGAAAGCGATAAGGCGATGTCGGTGATGCTGGAACTCATTGTGCGGCATCCACCGACGGAGAATATTAAACGCTATCGAAAAGCATTACGTTTCTACGCGCAAAATCTTGTGTAATAACGATCAATTAAGCACAGCCCTGCGGTTTAAATACGCGTGTTGTTGATGCGGGGTTATTCGCCAGTTTTGCGGCCGGTCTGCGGGGACGGCTGACCAGCTCACCGCCGCAATTCGGGCAGCGCTTATCCATTTTGTCCGCACAATCCTCACAAAAGGTGCATTCAAACGAACAAATAAGCGCGTGGGTGGAATCCGGGGCAAGATCGGTGTTGCAGCATTCACAGTTGGGTCTCAATTCCAGCATAGCGTGCGATCCTTAAATAGTGGCTCAGTCAGCGTCGGTCATATTCAGCTTAATTCAATAACATACTGAGATAAGTAAAGCGCGAATTCAGATAATAAGTGCAACGCTCGGACATGATTGTGGAGAGTGTAGGAGGAAGGGTTAACTACCG
>NZ_CBFFRL010000461.1:0-852 GCF_965644215.1 Phytobacter sp. V69 | reverse complement strand
GCTTCCATCGGGAATAAGGATCTGGCAGCCTGAGTTCCCAACTAAAATACTCTCCAGGAAAACCGGGGCGGTTCAATTAAGATTGAATTACTACAATACAATAACATTGAGCAGCCAGAAGAACCTTCAGCACCCTATATCCCAGGCTACGCTCACCTTGCTTTTATAGTTGAGGATCTTGATACGCTCTTGAGCAAAGTATCGGACTATGGCTGGAAGACGCCGGGTAAACCTCAGACAGTGTTGTCAGGCCCCATGCAGGGAACCAGAGTAATATATTTACAAAACCCTGATGGTCAGACGCTTGAATTGATGGAACTCAGTCAATGAAGTCCACATCTTATGACCTGTTATCCTCTAATTAAAACAGTGATGTATGAAAAGTCCGCTTATGGCACACAGAACGGACCTTCTGAAGAACCGCAGGGTCCGATGAGAGCGAAAAACGGAAGTCCGGAATTCTTCTGTTTACCAGGGGCGTATTTCAAAACATCGTCGTGTGTTAATAAGCGGGGGGAGTCGGTCAGTTTTAAGCACAAAAACTCCGGTCTCCGGACCGATCCTTTTTCTAAAAATGCTCGGTACACACTATCCCAGCCAGGCAGATACACCAATGATGACCAGAGCGAATATCGCGGTGCTGCCCCACGCATAGTTTGGCCAGAATGTTCCAGCCAGTATTCCAAAACCAACGATCAGGACGACGCATACAATCACACTCAGGAAATAATTGATCTGCCATCGAGCCCACCGTTTTAGATAGTGTCGTCACGAGGGTAAAAAACCACCTGCATAGCAGGTGGCATTGATAACGCCCCATAGGGGCGTACTCAGTCCAGACTCTGAGAGTCT
>NZ_CBFFRL010000460.1:0-857 GCF_965644215.1 Phytobacter sp. V69 | reverse complement strand
TTCAGGCAACCGTCTGTGGTGTTTGCAGAGCTAAGATTGGCGGCTTAGCGTTGCACTTCGGAGTTGAATCCGCCGATGATCGTTGCCGCTAATATTAGGGCAAGCATGTAATATCGAATACGTGTTGCCTTTCGTGGTGTTGCGACGTCGGCATCTATTGCTGCCTCGGTAAGCTCTTGTTGTTGCACATGGTTCATATTTTTCGTCCTTCATGGATTTGTAGGTGTTTTTTATATTTCTCTACCTGCATTTTCAGGGAGGTAATAATTATTGGGTAAGGGTTCTATCCGACTAAAATGTCCGGTATTTGTTATGAAGAACGCGGTTATTGCAAACTCAGTCAATACATTGCCGTAGCGAATAATTAAAATCGCGCAACGTAGTCATGAATTTCCCTGTCGCTATCACTGCCCGCAATAACAGCCATTCTTTACCGTGAATCAATTTGTCGCTTTTTAATGTTATGAGTACTTATTTGACGGTAGGTTAAGACATTGTCAGGATCAATCTTGATTAAATTAATCAATATAAATATTCCGCATAAGCGTCCGGTTGTGTGATGGATGAACGATAGATGCCATTTCTTTGTTGACAACTCTCCATTATCGGTATCCAAACACGCCGTGTAATGAGCAAACGAAGCGGTAGTAGCCTTATTTCCGGCCATCATGTGACAACACCGGCAATATCTGGCCATTTTGCGATCTATCTATCAGTTGATTATCTTAATCAACATTGATTGAGCGTGAGGGGAAATATAGAGTTTAGGCATTCGGTTAGATCTAGGCTGTGTCCCTTAATTGCATAACCTCTTGTAAAACAATCGGATGCAACCCAGCTTGACCATTGAAAGATAA
>NZ_CBFFRL010000459.1:0-863 GCF_965644215.1 Phytobacter sp. V69 | reverse complement strand
GGAATAGTAAGTCTGTACGGTTCTGAGTTGCTGCATATTGCCATTATAAGTCAATACGGTATGTATGAGACGCTTACGTATATCCTGCTGGTGCAGCTGATCCTCTACAATCACAGCAGCCATATGCTGCTGATGATGCCGCTGATCGGCCTCGGGCTGGCATTTAGCGCGCGGCTACACGTGATGGAAAAGGTGGGGGCGGGCGTCGGTTTTGCCAGCGTAACCACCATCGGCATTATGTTCGGGCAGAACCTGCATCCGGATACCGATCTGGTGTTCAGCGATCTTTATCGCATCGTGTCGGTGACGGTCGCTCTGTTGGGCACGCTGACGATGGTGTTCCTGGTGCACCTGATCTTAAACCGTTTCGAAGCGACGCGGTTTGTGATTGAGGATCAGTAGATCTTTTTCAGATCCATCTCTTCCTGAATGCGTTCACTGTACGCGGCGTGGGTGCGAATGGCCTCATCGATCCCGGCGTTAAACAGCGTCGGGCCGAGGTTGTCGATCACGAAATCAACAAAGAATTCGGCGTCGAATTGTTCCAGTTCAAGGTCGAAGTTGTCGGTGCAGTAGCGTTGCAGTTTCTCGCGTAGCATCTCGCGTTCGCTGTGGCTCAGATCAATTTTGCTCATTGGGCTTCCTGGCTCGAGAAAAAGGGCATCATAGCAGAGGTTAGCGGTAAAGCGGTCCCGGATGGCGGCACGCTTTTCTCCCTCTCCCTGTGGGAGAGGGCCGGGGTGAGGGCATCAGACCGCACGGTGCCATTTCCCGGATGCGGCTACGCCTTATCCGGGCTACCACACCCACTGTAGCCCCGGTAAGCGCAGCGTCACCGGGGAAAATCCCGGATGCGGCTACAC
>NZ_CBFFRL010000458.1:0-873 GCF_965644215.1 Phytobacter sp. V69 | reverse complement strand
TATCGGTAGTTAACCCTTCCTCCTACACTCTCCACAATCATGTCCGAGCGTTGCACTTATTATCTGAATTCGCGTATGACGTTAAACCATAATTGAAAAATACCTGCTCCAGATGTGCAAAAGAGGCTTGGCCGGCAAACAATTTCTCGGTGAAATGGCCCACCCAGTTATAGCCAAAATAAATCCGCACAATCGTCATCTGCCACTGCATATTGCCAAACCAGCCATCGCCTTTGTAGTTGATCCAGTCGTTATGAATGCAATCAATCAACTGTGCGACCAGAGCGATAAATGCCAGCGGTGCCACATACATGATGATCGCGACATTAAGCATTGCGCCGATGCGCCAGCCGATTAAGTAACAGTAGAGGGACACTAAAAAGCCGATACAGAAATTCTTCGGCGTCACCCAGATACTCACCACCAGCGCGACCAGAAACAGTATTACGCAGGTGTAGCGTGCGAAATCCGGTAGAAGGTTGGCGGCAAATGCAGCCCAGGCCGCAACGCAAAGCGTCAATAATATAAGAACGGACGTTAATCCATTCGGCATTCGGGTGGGTTTAAGAAACGAGAGTTCATAACTATCATGAGATGACGCATGTCCATACGCCTCGCTTGGTTGCGATGTTGTACTCATACTATTACCTCATTGCCATAGTGATAAATAAAGTGATCCCTGCCGCGTGAGCAGCCTGATTTCCGGAGGTCTGATTATTGTTTTTTCGGCGATGAATAGCCGTTTGATAAGGTGGTATCAGTGAGAATAACCACGTGATTATTTTTATTTGAATGTAATGATTAGATAGTGTCGTCACAAGATTTTAGCCCAGAGAGCGATGCATCTGATCTGGACGGCAGCGAGAAATGAGG
>NZ_CBFFRL010000457.1:0-884 GCF_965644215.1 Phytobacter sp. V69 | reverse complement strand
GGAATAGTAAGTCTGTACGGTTCTGAGTTGCTGCATATTGCCATTATAAGTCAATACGGTATGTATGAGACGCTTACTAACCCACGGTGGTTTCTATCGCCATTTTAAATCGAAGGAAGACCTGCTGACCGAAGCCTGTTCGGCGGCGCTGGGGCGTATGGCCGAAAATGCGCAGGCCGCTGTCGATGCTGGGGAATAGGCGTTTGTCCGCTATCTCGATAACTATCTTTCCACCAATATGCGCAAAGATTTTGCCACCAGCTGCGTGTTCGTCACTATGGGAAGCGAGCTTGCCCGTGCCGATGATGAGACACGCCATGTGATGACGGAAGGATTCCAGACCTGGATTGATATTCTGGCAAAACAGATGCCGGATAAGCCAGCGGATGAAGCGCGGAGAGAGGCGATGTTCCGGCTTTCCGCCATGGTAGGGGCGCTGACGATGGCGCGCATCGCCGATGATAAAGATTTTGCCGAGCAAATTCTGGGTGAAATACGTACCCGGCTGATTGCGCCAGCTCCCTGACCGCTCTCCGTACGTACATCAGGCATTCCCGGCTGTCGCTATGCTAAGCCGGGCTACGAACCAGCCGCGGGCAGATAGCCCGGATAAGGCGTTCGCGCCGCATCCGGGGAAACGCTCTCCGGACATAACATCAGGCATTCCCGGCTGTCGCTGTGCTAAGCCGGGCTACGAGCCAGCCGCGGGCAGGTAGCCCGGATAAGGCGTTCGCGCCGCATCCGGGGGCTTTTCGCAAAACTGTGCGCAATAAAAAACCCGCCGCAGCGGGTTTTTTATCATCAGCACCTTAGATAGTGTCGTCACAAGATTTTAGCCCAGAGAGCGATGCATCTGATCTGGACGGCAGCGAGAAATGAGGCCG
>NZ_CBFFRL010000456.1:0-892 GCF_965644215.1 Phytobacter sp. V69 | reverse complement strand
TTATTATCGAGTTCGGTGACCGCCTGGACGGTCACTTCTGAGAAAAGGCATTTACACAGAATCGTGTACAGGGTCGCCGCTGGCACTATCTAAACGGTAACGGAGTGGTGATTGCCAGCCACTGGCGGATGACCTTTGATTCACAAGGCAAGCTGCATCTGGCGATCGACGGCGAACGTGCCGGCACCCTACCACCGCTGCCGCGCATCGGGCTGAATTTCCAGGTGCTGGATCAGCAAAAACCAGTGTCATGGCTGGGCTTTGGCCCGCATGAGAACTACCCGGATCGCCGCACCAGCGCCTGCTTCTCCCGCTGGGAGTTGCCACTCGAAGAAATGACCACGCCGTACATTTTCCCTACCGAAAACGGCCTGCGCTGCGACAACAAAGCGCTGGACTGGGGGCGCTGGCACGTGGCAGGCGATTTCCACTTCTCCGTGCAGCCTTACAGCACCGCGCAACTTATGGAGACCGACCACTGGCACAGGATGCAGCAGGAAAACGGCGTCTGGATAACCCTCGATGGCCAGCATATGGGCATCGGCGGTGATGACTCCTGGACGCCAAGCGTACTGCAGCAATGGT
Organism: Phytobacter sp. V69; assembly: GCF_965644215.1. Lineage (NCBI taxonomy): Bacteria > Pseudomonadati > Pseudomonadota > Gammaproteobacteria > Enterobacterales > Enterobacteriaceae > Phytobacter > Phytobacter sp. V69. The sequence goes on along the minus strand of NZ_CBFFRL010000456.1, from coordinate 307 downwards.
TGCTGCTTGAGACCCAATGGCAATATCAGTTAACGCTCCACTTCCAATAATAATCGGGGGCGTTAAGTCCCCCTACCTTACAGGCATAATTATATGGAACAGTCACAATGAAACTCTCTGAACTCGCGCCAAGAGAACGGTATAACTTTATTTACTTTATGCTGTTCTTTTTCTTCTACTACTTCATTATGTCGGCCTACTTCCCCTTTTTCCCGGTCTGGCTGGCGGAAGTTAACGGCGGATTCAACTCCGAAGTGCAACGCTAAGCCGCCAATCTTAGCTCTGCAAACACCACAGACGGTTGCCT
>NZ_CBFFRL010000455.1:0-893 GCF_965644215.1 Phytobacter sp. V69 | reverse complement strand
TATCTTTCAATGGTCAAGCTGGGTTGCATCCGATTGTTTTACAAGAGGTTATGCAATTAAGGGACACAGCCTAGTGTTGTACTGATTCCAGCGGCTGCGGTTGATGTGTTTTTTTACTGAGCGTCAGTGACCCAAACAACACCATGACGACAACAACGCCTGCCATCATAAAGAATATGGATTGATAGCCCACCCGATCAAATAACTCGCCGATGGGCAAAGACAACACAATAATGCCGAGAGAGCTGGCAATATTGAATCCCACCAGGAATATCGTCGACGAAAGGCGCTTATCAAAATTCGCCACGCTGAATTTAAACACCGAGATAATAAACAGCGGAACTTCCAGTGCATGCAGCATTTTTATCACGGAAATAATGTACACATCCGTGAACAAAGCCGAACCTAAAATGCGACAGGTCATGATCACACCGCCCAGCATCAGCGCAGACTTCGGCCCAATTCGGTTCACCAGGAAGGGAGTCAATGCCATCCCAACGCCTTCCAGGATCACCTGAACAGAGTTCAGATAGCCCTAAACGCGAGAGCCCACATCGGGGTTATCAAACAGCCCGGCGTAAAAGACCGGGAACATCTGCTGGTCGTAAATATTATAAAATGACCAGGTGCCGACAATGAAAATAACAAAGAACCAAAACTGTATATCTTTGAAGATAGTAATAAAATCCTGAGCGACGATGGGGTTTTCTGCATTTGCCGTTTGCTGACGGGTTTCGGTTTTAAAGAAAATGTTCACCAGCAAAAACAACAACCCCATCAGCGATACGCACCAGAAATTAATGTGCGGGTTAATACTAGATGGTGTCGTCACGAGGATAAAAATCATTGATAATAGGGCCTTCTAATCAGAAGGCCCTATTATCATGACTATT
>NZ_CBFFRL010000454.1:0-911 GCF_965644215.1 Phytobacter sp. V69 | reverse complement strand
TCATGATAATAGGGCCTTCTGATTAGAAGGCCCTATTATCAATGATTTTTATCCTCGTGACGACACTATCTAGAATGTGTAATGTATGGCAATGAGGGAATTCGCACATTCATATTGAGAGGGACAAAAATAAAAATGGAAGAAGGAATTTTTAAATTCGGCCATATGACATTTAACATGACGGCTGCGTTTCAGCCGATAGTTAATTTGCGCGACCAGAAAATAGAACGCTATGAGGCGCTTGCCAGATTTAAAAATGAAAATGGCTTGTCTATTCCTACGCAATCTGTAATTGATGCCTCTGAGTCTTATGGTTCCGTGGGTGAAATTACGGATTTTATATTTAATTTAATTTGTATTCTGATAGCGAAAAAGCCTGGTTTAAAGTTATCTTTCAATTTTTCTCATTCTCTCCTTAGCGACTTATCTTATCCAGAAAAGTTTTACCATCAGTGTCTGGCTCATAATGTTAATCCACAGAATATTGAAATTGAGATCAGCGAGAAGGTAACTGAATATCAACTTATGCACAGCGAACAATTTTTAAAGCAGGCAAAAAGCTATGGATTCTCTGTCTCGCTTGACGATTTCGGTGCAGGAAACATTCAGGTTGATGGGTTAGCGCGCTTTAACTTCGACACCGTTAAAATTGACCGCTCTATTGTGAACGGTATCGGTCACGATCCGGTTAAACGGCGTTTTTCTGCACACTATCTTAAGCAAGATGTTGCATCTTAATCTGAGTGTTATTTGTGAAGGGGTGGAAAAAAAAGCCGACCTCAACGTGCTCAAAAAATACAAAGATATTGGTGTTCAGGGGTACATTTTTTACTATCTGAACCGCCCCGGGAATCCTGGAGACTAAACTCTTTGAGAGAGAGGTAAACAGGATGACTAAAAACACACGTTTT
>NZ_CBFFRL010000453.1:0-923 GCF_965644215.1 Phytobacter sp. V69 | reverse complement strand
TCAGGCAACCGTCTGTGGTGTTTGCAGAGCTAAGATTGGCGGCTTAGCGTTGCACTTCGGAGTTGAATCCGCCTTTTTATTATCTTTTTTGTTCTGTTCATGCTTTATAAAATCCATAAATCTTTTAAAATAATCAAATTAATTTTTTTTGTGATTTTTATTTATAATTCTATTATAAAATTATCAAATTAACTTTAATTTTGTGTAGTTTGATTTTTTTTATTGTTGTGTTCCACCATTTAACTCAACAGGGCATTCGGCTCTGACATTGAGGAAAAGGTGGTTCGTATGTTTGATGATCTCTTTGATTTTATATGTGAAAACCCGATTAAGTCTCTTGCCGTGGCCGCAGCAACCGTTGCGACTGCGGGTTGGCACTGGCTGCGGCACCCGCTATCGGTGCGGTGGTGAGCGCTGCAGGGCTGGGCGTTGCCGGAGGCACTCTGAGTGGCGCGGCAGCCTCGTCAGCCGGGTTGGCAGCATTAGGCGGGGGAAGCCTGGCATCGGGTGGTTTGGGTATGGCAGGGGGCAAGGCCGTCGTTGCGACTCTGGGCGCTGTAACGGGTAGCAGTGCTTCTGGCGTAATTGCAAAACTCTCGTCCGAAGACTAACTCTTACCTGTGGAGCGATACCATGTCTCTATTATCAGCACCGCTGCGTGAATGGAATTACAACAAGATCATGCGCCTGACGAAATCGGGTTGCAGTGATGGGACCATTGCCAGCGCCATTAACGATGACCTGAACGCGCGACAGATTGCTACCAGTACGCCGCTTACCGAAGCAGATATCACCGCGTATAAGAAAATCTCTCAGCTGGCCGGGGATTACTCTTTGATTTCAGAACCTAGGCTGTGTCCCTTAATTGCATAACCTCTTGTAAAACAATCGGATGCAACCCAGCTTGACCATTGAAAGATAAT
>NZ_CBFFRL010000452.1:0-947 GCF_965644215.1 Phytobacter sp. V69 | reverse complement strand
GAATAGTCATGATAATAGGGCCTTCTGATTAGAAGGCCCTATTATCAATGATTTTTATCCTCGTGACGACACTATCTGGAAATTGTCTCTATTTTCGGCGTCGGGCTGGATGCGACAGACGTGGTTGCCGCGCATGAGCAAGGCGTTATTGTCACCCATACACCTGGCGTGTTGAGCGGCTGTGTCGCGGATACCGCACTGGGCCACATGCTTAACGTTTCGCGTCGCTACCATGTGGCCGATCGTTATTTGCGCGAAGGCCAGTGGCTCAGGGAGCATTTCCCGTCTTCATCGCGCGTGCACGGCAAAATTTGCGGCATCGCGGGCTTAGGGCTGGTTGGCCAGGAAGTGGCCAAACGCGCTCAGGCCTTTAATATGGCGATTCATTATTATGATCCCTTCACCAAACACGACACCTATAAACAGTTCGATACCTTAACCGCACTGGCGGAATCTGTGGATTTCCTCGTCCTGACACTGCCGGGCGGAAAACACACGCAGCATATTGTGAACAGTGAAGTTCTTTCTGCCCTTGGCCCGGACGGTATTCTCGTGAACGTTGCCAGAGGTACGGTTGTTGATACCCAGGCATTAATTACTGCCTTAACAAATAATACGATTCTGGGTGCGGGTCTCGACGTCTTTGAGGATGAGCCTAACGTCCCACTGGAATTGCTGGAGTTCGATAACGTTTTCCTGACGCCTCATCTGGCAAGTAATACCCGGGAAACCCGAGCCGATATGGCGAACCTTGCCGCGGCAAATATCAAAAGTTATTTCGAGAATGGCCAGGTCTTTACGCCGGTCAAACGCAAATAATATCGACTCAACGCAATCAGGTTGGATGCAAACATGACGAACACCCAAAGCAGCCCCGTCATTACCGATATGAAAGTCATTCCGGTCGCCGGACATGACAGCATGTTGATGAACATTGGCGGTGCGCA
>NZ_CBFFRL010000451.1:0-1013 GCF_965644215.1 Phytobacter sp. V69 | reverse complement strand
GTCATGATAATAGGGCCTTCTGATTAGAAGGCCCTATTATCAATGATTTTTATCCTCGTGACGACACTATCTAAGAACAGAAGTAAAGCAACGCCTAAAGCAACATATATGAGGGGCATAACCCGTCTCCCTTTATTATTTTAATGAGTAAAACGCGCCGCTCTGCGTAGAGAAAATACAGATGTAAACGGCACATCTTTTTATTTCCGCCATCCCGATCACCTATAGACGATGACCGGAATACCGCGGGTAGAGTAGGTAACGCAGAGCGTGTTAACGGCCCATCCAGCCACCATCGACAACAATGGCGTGGCCGTTGATGTAATCCGACGCTGACGATGCGAGGAACACCGCTGCGCCACCCAGATCCTGTGGTTTCCCCCAGCGACCCGCAGGAATACGTTCCATAATTTGCCGATTGCGTACTTCATCGTTCATCAGGGCGGTATTCATTTCCGTGGCGATATAGCCCGGCGCGATGCAGTTTACATTTACCCCTTTCGATGCCCACTCGTTGGAAAGAGATTTGGAGAAGCCCATCACGGCAGATTTTGCTGCGGTATAAGCCGGGATGGTGAAACCGCCCTGGAATGAGAGCAGCGAAGCGATATTAACGATTTTGCCGTAGCCGTTTTCAATCATATGGCGGCCGAAAGCCTGGCACATAAAGAAGACGGCATTCTGGTTAATCGCCTGCACTAAATCCCAGTCGGCTTTGGGGAAATCGACAGAAGGATGGCGGCGCTGGATCCCCGCGTTATTGACCAGAATATCGACCTTGCCGTATTTGCTGATAACGGTGTCGACCAGCCCGGAATAATGGTCGAAATCGGCGAGATCGAACTGAATGGTTTCGCAGCTTACGCCGTACGCCGCAATCTCTTTTTCGGTCTGCTCGTTACGATCGACATCGACAATAATGATATTGGCACCGGCATTAGGCTGTGTCCCTTAATTGCATAACCTCTTGTAAAACAATCGGATGCAACCCAGCTTGACCATTGAAAGATAAT
>NZ_CBFFRL010000450.1:0-1041 GCF_965644215.1 Phytobacter sp. V69 | reverse complement strand
GTCATGATAATAGGGCCTTCTGATTAGAAGGCCCTATTATCAATGATTTTTATCCTCGTGACGACACTATCTAAGTTCCTTACTGACGATGAGGTTATTGAGCATATCAAAAGAATGCTTCCTCAATGGCGAAAGGAGCATACCGTTGGCGAGCCAGCAATTGGTTCGTTTCGGTTCGGATTAAGCACTGTCAAAAAGGTGATCAACCTCAGGGTTATCCCAATGCTGGATCTGATGCTTTGGGCGAAGCCCAATGATGCCAAAATTTCTTATGAGCAGTTTTCCCGTCTCCTCTACCCTAACGACTCTGAGGTCATCAGAGGCGGCTCTCAAATCAAGGATACCGACAAGCCGTTTGCCGAAAAGGTTCTCAAGCGCGAATTTGAGCGACTGTTTAACCTCTGGCTGAGTAAAAACGATTACATGATGGATACCAAGGTAGCCGAAGCGATGAAGATGAACGAAAAAGAAGAGGAAGACGAGAGAAAAGGGAAGTAACTTACTTCCTGCACGTAGGGGACTACCGTCAAGTCTGGTCCCCATTCTTCAAAACCAGCGAAATCCACAAACTCCCATTTTCCCCGAAAATCATTTCTTTCGACTTCCTCATAAAAATCTTGTTTGCCAATCTCTGCATCCTGCGATCTCAATTTTTCCTACTATAGCTCTTGTCGAAACAACAGAGGAAAAGACAAATGAGAAATGACATCGCAGGAAAAACATTAATCCGTATCCCTGAAGTTCTGAGAAGAGTCGGATTTAGTCGAACCACAATGTATGAACTTATCAAAGAAGGACGGTTCCCGGATAAGGTAATCATAGGGGCAAGATGTGTAGCTTTTGTGGAAAGTGAGATTGATGCATGGATTGATAATGCCATTTCAAACTCGCGTGTTAAACCTAAATAATAAAACAAAAAGGATAATGAAATGAATAATCAAAAAACAAAAGATATCAAAGAGTCATCCGCGAATTCAGATAATAAGTGCAACGCTCGGACATGATTGTGGAGAGTGTAGGAGGAAGGGTTAACTACCGATA
>NZ_CBFFRL010000449.1:0-1046 GCF_965644215.1 Phytobacter sp. V69 | reverse complement strand
GGCCTCATTTCTCGCTGCCGTCCAGATCAGATGCATCGCTCTCTGGGCTAAAATCTTGTGACGACACTATCTAATGTTACCCATCGCTATTTTACCAGCGGCGGGTCTGATTCTGGCGATTGGGATCTCCTTTAACATAGAACTGCTGGCTAACTGCGGCGGGCTGATTTTTGCCAACCTCCCCTTACTCTTTTGCGTAGGGATTGTTATTGGCCTGACAGGCGATGGTTCCTCATCGTTGTCGGCAATTATCAGCTACATGATCATGAACGCCACCATGGGTACTCATCTTGGCATTACGACTGAATCCGTTGCCGCCAGTAACGGCGATTACGCAATGATCCTGGGCGTACCAACGTTACAAACTGGCGTGTTCGGCGGCCTGATTGTCGCCATTTTTGTCTACATGCTTTATCAGCGTTTTCACAATATCGAATTACCCCAATTTCTGGGTTTTTTTGGAGGCAAACGCTTTGTGCCAATCATTACAGCGGTGATGGCTATCGCTATCGGCTACATACTTCCCTGGCTATGGTTACCTGTTCAGAAGGGATTGGCACAACTCTCTTCATTAGTTACGAGCGGGCATAACGCCAGTGTCGCAGCTTTTATCTATGCAGTAGGCGAACGTTCATTGATCCCATTTGGCTTACACCATATTTGGAACGTGCCGTTTTACTATAACTTTGGTGAATATATAACCAAAACAGGCCAGCTCGTTACTGGTGACATTCCGGTGTTCTTCGCCCAGTTGCGTGATGGTGTACCGCTGACCGCAGGGCTGTTTATGACCGGACGCTTCCCAATCATGATGTTTGCCCTTCCTGCCGCTGCTCTGGCGATGTACCACGAAGCGAAACCCGAGCGAAAAGCGTTAGTCAAAGGCTTACTGCTCTCTGGTGCACTGACTACCTTTGTCACTGGTATTACCGAACCACTGGAATATGCATTCCTGTTTGCCGCGCCGGTGCTCGGCGGATTCAACTCCGAAGTGCAACGCTAAGCCGCCAATCTTAGCTCTGCAAACACCACAGACGGTTGCCTGA
>NZ_CBFFRL010000448.1:0-1047 GCF_965644215.1 Phytobacter sp. V69 | reverse complement strand
CTTCCATCGGGAATAAGGATCTGGCAGCCTGAGTTCCCAACTAAAATACTCTCCAGGAAAACCGGGGCGGTTCAGTTGAGTACGCCGTTGAGTTCCCGGCTCATGGTCAGCACCGGACCAGTAATGAGCTGCGTAAAAAAGGCGTGTTTATCTCCGGCAGCGGCGTGCGCTCCATCTGGCAACGACATGACCTGGAGAACTTCCGTAAACGCCTGAAGGCGCTTGAGGAAAAAGTCGCCAGAGAAGGCATCGTGCTGACCGACGCTCAAATCGCAGCGCTGGAGAAGAAGGCCCTCGATGACGAGGCCAGCGGTGAAATCGAGACGGCACACCCGGGGTATCTGGGCTCACAGGACACTTTCTACGTGGGCAATCTGAAAGGCGTGGGCCGTATCTACCAGCAGACGTTCGTGGATACATACTCGAAAGTGGCGCACTGCAAGCTGTATACGAGTAAAACGCCGATCACTGCCGCTGACCTGCTCAATGATCGCGTCCTGCCGTTCTACGCGTCTCAGGGACTGCCGATGCTGAGAATACTGACCGACAGGGGGACGGAGTACTCTGGTAAAGTGGAGCAGCATGATTTTCAGCTTTATCTGGCCATCAACGATATCGACCATACGAAAACGAAGGCGATGTCTCCGCAGACCAACGGTATCTGCGAGCGGTTCCATAAAACCATTTTGCAGGAATTTTATCAGGTTACGTTCCGCAAGAAGCTTTATGCAGACGTGGAAAGCCTGCAAAGGGATCTGGACAACTGGTTGTGGCATTACAATAATGAGCGAACTCATCAGGGAAAAATGTGCTGCGGGCGTACGCCAGTGGCGACTTTACTTGATGGAAAACGGGTCTGGGCAGAAAAAAATCTGAACCAGATTTAATCTGACAGACACCTGTATAAATAACCGGTAACTGTCAGATCAGGTCTGAGCTAGTACACATAAACTGCCAGGCATCAAACAAGGGAGAGCCTGTACATAAAATTGTGTAATTGCCTGATTTTGATATGTTCAATCCAACATCAAAAGCAGGTTAATTTAT
>NZ_CBFFRL010000447.1:0-1053 GCF_965644215.1 Phytobacter sp. V69 | reverse complement strand
CATAAATTAACCTGCTTTTGATGTTGGATTGAACATATCAAAATCAGGCAATTACACAATTTTATGTACAGGCTCCTCGAAAAAGGCGGGGCGAAACTGCTCAAGTATGCGCCAGTCGTCAACAGAGGAAGAGATACAATCTTCGGTCGGTTTCTGAGGTTGGGTAGTTTCTGAATAACCCGGTTAAACACGCAGCATTTTGCCTGCTATAAGGTGAAACGATAGCGATAACTTATTAAATTGCTTGCTACTAATTTTTGTCGTCAATACTATAACCGAGTATATGTATCGGAAATAATTCGCGTCATGAACGGACCTGATAATTTGAAGAAAAGCGAGCGGATCACTGGCAGCAGGTTCGTCAGACGCATGTATCTGATGCGTATTCTCGGGACGTTTCTCTGTTTTTTCCCCATTATCTCTGTCTTGCTCGAACTGCACCGGCCCCTGTGGGTGATGGTGTTGCTGGGGGCGAATGCCTTTATCTGGCCGACGCTGGCCTTTGTACGCGCCCGCCGTTCTGATACCCCCCTGACGGTGGAACATCAAAACCTGGTCTTTGACGCCGGTGCGGGTGGCTTCTGGATCGCGATGATGTCGGTTAACCCGCTGCCATCGGTGGTGATTGCCACGATCCTGCTATCCGACCGTCTCTCGGCGGGTGGTTTTGACCTGATGCGCAAAGCGGGTCTGGTCATGCTGGCGGTGTTTGCGGCCGGCCGGGTTGCGCAGGGGATGCATTTTGATGCGGAAGTCTCTCAGCGCACCATGTTTGCCACGCTGCCACTAATTGCGATTTACATGCTGGCGCTTAGCGTGCTGACCGACAACATTGCCGTGAAGCTGCGCATTAAAAGCCGCGAGCTGGAACGTATTGCGATGATGGACCCGTTGCTGGATATCGCCAACCGTCGCCTGCTGGAAAAACGCATTCAGTATGAGCTGGATAAGCTGCGCGATTCGCCGCGCAATTCGATGCTAGGCTGTGTCCCTTAATTGCATAACCTCTTGTAAAACAATCGGATGCAACCCAGCTTGACCATTGAAAGATAA
>NZ_CBFFRL010000446.1:0-1054 GCF_965644215.1 Phytobacter sp. V69 | reverse complement strand
GTAGCGAGCCATAGTTCAATATGTTGTTGAAAAAGACAGTTACTATAACTCAGGTGATTAAGGGACACAGCCTAGTGACGATCGTCTCCGGGCGAGTCAGAATAAACGGCAGATGGTAACGGTTGGTACTTTTGCCATTACCAATAAAGCCAATAACCAGTTTAGTTGTCATTGCGTAACTCCATTTTTTGCTGCTTTCTGCCCGTTTCTATCACCCCGGCGACAATGGAGCTGACTTCCAGCATGGCAGCGGCAGTCTGGTAATCAAGGGTGTCGATAATGCGGATAAACGCCTGGAACTCATACAGCAACCGGTGCTCGCGGCGGTCAAAGCTCAGGCGCGCGGTATCTCCCTTGTTCAGCGCCAGCTCAAAGCCGGTCAGCTGATTGACCGGAAGCGAGAGCTGCACATAGCCTTTATCCCCCTGAATCAGCGAAGTGGTGGGCGCTTTGCAGTCTTTTGCCCCGATGCACACACATTTAAAACTGCCGTAGTCCAGCAGCATGACGCCGCTGGTATCCACGTCGTTCTGCATATTGGCGGCATAGCTGACCGCCAGCGGTTTGCCGAACAGCCCGGCAGCAAAATGGATGTTGTACACATTGAGATCCATCAGCGCCCCGCCACCTTTTGGACCATCAAAAGCCGGGTGAATAATGCCCGCCATGAAATCGTCATAGCGCGAGGAGTACTGGCTGTAATTCAGCGTCACCATTTTGAGGCTACCCAGACTGGCAATCTGGGTCTTTAACGTCTGATAAGCCGGGAGATAGTGGACATTCAGCGCCTCAAGGATTATCAGGTTTTTCGCCTGTGCCAGCGCCTTGAGTTCGTTCAGTTCGGCGACGCTGGTGGTGATGGGCTTTTCGATAATCACATGCTTGCCTTTCTTCAGCGCCTGGCTGGCAAAGGAAAAATGGAGGTGATTAGGCAGTGCGACATAGAGCGTATCCACATCGCTCTCGAGCATGTCCTGATAAGGAAGGTGCGATTTAATCGTCAATTATGAGAACATAACCCTTTCTTTGACATAGACTTTTCACGATGCCCGCT
>NZ_CBFFRL010000445.1:0-1098 GCF_965644215.1 Phytobacter sp. V69 | reverse complement strand
CATAAATTAACCTGCTTTTGATGTTGGATTGAACATATCAAAATCAGGCAATTACACAATTTTATGTACAGGCTCGGACGCCTGGGTATTTCATCAGCTGAACTGGTCAATATTCTCGTCGAGGGTATCATGCGCGAGACGCTTATCCCCCGACAGGCTGTGATCACACATATCCAGGAACGGTTCTGGCTGCTGATGGATGAGCACCGCCTGTCGGTACTGGACGTGGCTCGCCTGCTCTCGGACTGGAATATCGGTCTGAGCGTTCTGGAAAGCCGTGAAAGAACGATGGATTACTTAACTGCACCTTTGCTGAAACAGCTATCTGACTGGTTCTGTGTAAGTACCAGATGGCTGGAAGGAAGTGATCCCCGGCCAGTGTACCTGACCGCTTTCAGCGAATGGATTCAGGTTGCCATGATAATTAAAAAAAGAATTCAGGAATATACATCTGACGACAACCTGACCCGTCCTGACATATTCCTGGTCAGAGAGAATCAATACAACTCAGGAGATATCAAAGACGAATCCGGACATGTTTTCATTTTTATTCGGCGCTATAAAACCGTTAATAACACAACAATTCGTGTAGTTGAATGTATCGGGCATTGTCCATCTTCAGGTGCTTATAAAACACAACTTAATTCATTCCTGAGTATGAGCAACATTCTCTTCAGAGCGCATATTCTCAACAGTTTCGACACATTTTATGCATCCGGTTATTTACTGGATGCGCTGAGAGAAGGAAAGATACTTCCGGCCGCTGCACTGTGGGAAATTCAGAAACTTCAACGAACAGAGTCAGGTAAGTTTTCTCAAAATATATGGACCGAAGAGGAAAGAGAACCTTTTCTTTTCCCTGAGGAATTTATAACACCAGAATGGAGTAAATTTGTTAGCCAAATAACAGCCCTCAATATTAAGTGAAATAACCAGTCAGACACATTGTTTTATTGGTGCGCCAGCGCCAGGGGATTTTTTTGCCTTAAACACCATAAACGACAAAGGATATAAATGATGAACGCGAATTCAGATAATAAGTGCAACGCTCGGACATGATTGTGGAGAGTGTAGGAGGAAGGGTTAACCGCGAATTCA
>NZ_CBFFRL010000444.1:0-1105 GCF_965644215.1 Phytobacter sp. V69 | reverse complement strand
TTATCGGTAGTTAACCCTTCCTCCTACACTCTCCACAATCATGTCCGAGCGTTGCACTTATTATCTGAATTCGCGATGGACATAAAGGTATATGCATGACGGACATGATTAAATATAAAATTAATACCCGGCGGAAAAAATCGGGTGTGGATTTACAGTTATTGAATGCGAGTGTTGCTGATGAAGTATTATCATTTCACAAAAAATTTCCGCAATATACCGTTACGCCACTGCGCAATCTGCCCTTTTTAAGTCAACGACTGGGGCTGGGATCGATTCATATTAAAGATGAATCACAGCGTTTTGGCCTGAATGCGTTTAAAGGGCTGGGCGGTTCTTATGCGGTAGGGAAATATCTGGCTGGAAAACTTTGTCTGGATATTAATGAGCTCACATTTACCATGCTGAACGCACCCGAGATGAAAAAACAGATAGCCGATATCGTCTTCGTAACCGCGACAGATGGCAATCATGGTCGCGGGATTGCATGGGCTGCAGAACAACTGGGATTAAAAGCGGTTGTCTATATGCCAAAAGGTTCTTCGGTTATCCGCGCACAAAACATTCGCCATCACGGTGCCGAATGCACCATTAGCGATCTTAACTACGATGACACCGTGCGTTTCGCCCATCAGCAAGCGCAAGAGCGCGGATGGGTGTTGCTGCAGGACACGGCGTGGGAAGGCTATGAGCAGATCCCAACATGGGTGATGCAGGGCTACATGACCTTAGCGATTGAAGCCTGGCAGCAGATGGAGGCGCGTGGCGAACCGCTACCAACGCATCTGATTTTGCAGGCAGGGGTTGGCTCGTTCGCCGGGAGCATCATGGGGTACTTTATTGAAAGAATGCAGGCGCAGGTCCCCACCATCATTATCGTCGAACCACGCAAGGCAGACTGCCTGTACCAGTCGGCGATGATCGATGACGGGCAGCCCCATAGTGTGGGTGGCGATATGGCAACCTTGATGGCGGGGTTAGCCTGCGGTGAACCCAATATCACCAGTTGGCCGATAATTCGTGATTATGCGGCGGATTCAACTCCGAAGTGCAACGCTAAGCCGCCAATCTTAGCTCTGCAAACACCACAGACGGTTGCCTGAAT
>NZ_CBFFRL010000443.1:0-1110 GCF_965644215.1 Phytobacter sp. V69 | reverse complement strand
ATTCAGGCAACCGTCTGTGGTGTTTGCAGAGCTAAGATTGGCGGCTTAGCGTTGCACTTCGGAGTTGAATCCGCCCACTTCAACCATAAAGTTTAGCAACGCTATTTCACGATTAACACCCACTAAATAATAAAGATCGGCAACAGTGACAATTCCGAACTTTTTAGCGCAACCTCGCCCTTTCAACTTATTGATATATAGCCATGCATTATAATCAACATAATTATTTCGCTTTAAAATATAAATTAATTAACCATTATGTCGATAATACCTTCACTGCAAGCTTTTATCGATGCATTATTTTGGGGATTTTCACGCTGGAGCAGGACGACATGATTAAGAATATGAACATCCGCCGGAAGCTAACATCAGCTTTTAGCTTAATTATTTTGGTCTTACTGGTACTGAGTACTGTCTTTTATTACAACTTCTCCAGCCTTATCACTGCTAATAACTGGAATGTGCATACTTATCAAGTCATTGATGAGAATAGAGCGCTGACGCTAAGTCTGGTAAATATGGAAACCGGATTGCGCGGCTTTGCGCTGACGGGTAAAGAAGAGATGCTGGAACCTTATAACAGTGGCCTGAAATCATTTTCCAGACACTGGGACACGCTTAAAGGTTTCACTGCCGACAATCCCAGACAGCAGGCTCGTCTTAAACATCTTTCAGAACAGTATTCTCTGTGGTTGCACGACTTTGCTGCAAAGCTCATAGAAAGCCGCCGAAATGTATCGAGCCAAAAGGTCAGCACCAATGAATTTAATGCCGGTTTCGAAGCGAATACCGGGAAGACGCAGATGGATAGTATGCGAGTCATCATTGAGGAGATGATTAATGCGGAAAATGCATTACTGCTGATCAGACAAGAGACCGTTAAGTCTACAGAGACTCAAACTCGATATATTCTAATCTTCGGCGCCCTGCTGAGCGTAATTATCGCCATGGTATTGGGTTTTATCGTTTCACGGATTATTACGTCGCCATTATTGGTGGCGGTAAAAGCAGCCTAGTCGATTGCACAAGGTGATTTATACCCAGAATACTTCGAGTTGCAGGAGCCAGTGAACCCAAGTCAATCGTAGGGATAGGTTGTTTAAGCACTAC
>NZ_CBFFRL010000442.1:0-1113 GCF_965644215.1 Phytobacter sp. V69 | reverse complement strand
AGTGTCCATGTTCGTGAAAGTGTCCATGGTAGAAAACACGGGCAAAAATAAAAGACGGTCTGGATGAGACGCTTACGGCGGTGTGGATCCTGTCGCAAACCGGTTTTAGTGGCATCTCTTTTACCCTTGCCAGCAAAGAGCTGACCGCAGGCGAGCAAACCTGGCAGATGATTACCGCCACCGCGCTGGTGGTCTCTTACTTCTCCGGACCGCTGCTGAACTTTGGTGACTTCTCTCGCTACGGCAAAAGCATGCAGGAAATTCGTCGCGGCAACCGCTGGGGCCTGCCGTTTAACTTCCTGCTGTTCTCCATCGTGACCGTGGTGATCGTGTCAGGTACACAGTCGCTGTTCGGCAAAATGATCACCGATCCCATCGAGACCGTCAGTCACGTGGGCAACAGCCTGGCGATGGCAATTGGCCTGCTGACCATGATCATCGCCACCATCGGGATCAATATTGTGGCGAACTTCGTCTCCCCGGCGTTCGATTTCTCTAACTGCTCGCCGCAGAAGATCAGCTTCCGCACTGGCGGGATGATCGCTGCCGTCGGCTCCGTGCTGTTGACGCCGTGGAACCTGTTCCAGTCACCGGAGCTGATCCACTACACGCTGGATGTACTGGGCTCCTTTATCGGGCCATTGTTCGGCATCCTGCTGGCTGACTTCTATCTGATCAAACGCGGGAAAGTGTTTGTCGATGACCTGTTTACCGTCTCCCCGAACGGGCGCTACTGGTACAAAAATGGCATCAACCCGAAAGCGGTTGTCGCCCTGGTACCGTCGGTTGCAGTGTGCCTGGTCATCAGCTTTATTCCGTCACTGCACGAAGTGGCGAACTTTAGCTGGTTTATCGGTGTGTTCCTGGGCGCATGCAGCTACCGCTGGATTGCACGCCACGATCGTGAAGGGGTGAGCGAAGAGTTTGCTCCACGTCGCGCGACGGCGAAGGAGTAAATGCAAAAAGGCCCGGACTGGGGTGGTCCGGACCTTATGCGGACAGAGGATTAGCAGAGCGTCTACGGCGTTTTCTCCTGCCCTAGATAGTGTCGTCACAAGATTTTAGCCCAGAGAGCGATGCATCTGATCTGGACGGCAGCGAGAAATGAGGCCG
>NZ_CBFFRL010000441.1:0-1115 GCF_965644215.1 Phytobacter sp. V69 | reverse complement strand
CGTAGCGAGCCATAGTTCAATATGTTGTTGAAAAAGACAGTTACTATAACTCAGGTGATTAAGGGACACAGCCTAAAAAGTTGCGATACGTTATACAAACCCTGGGCGTTTGGCTCAAATGTGTGCGCGTAGTTAGGTTCACTCAGCGAATGAAGCTTGGCATTTATTTGAATGGTCATGGTGTTGCCTGAATAGTCCGCTTTTTATGTTGATTGATGCGGAGTGGCTCAACACGTACAAATCCGGGGGAAAAAGCGCCGGGTTATGCAGGTGGAGAACGCCTGGCGTGCTGATGTCGACTTTCATAACCTAAGATGACGCTGTCAGTGATAGATCACATCATCGAAAGAGAACCACTCTCCGGAGAGGAAAAAGTAGACTTCGGAGATAACGTGGCGGGTGTAGTAAAGCACCATGCCTTCATCACCCCGCGTAAATGCCTCCATATCAATACCCTTCTCCTCTGACTGGGTATTAACACTAAAGCCACAGTTTTCTAAGGCTGGCAGTGCTTGTTCTTTGGTGAAGCCTAATAAACTGAAAGCTAAGGATTCATTTGTCATATTTTTGCCTCTTGCTGTTTGCTAAAACGGCTTCCATCTGTGCAGGGAATCGCTTAGCGATGTATTCATGTTGCGATGAAATAATAAAGCGACGCGATGTCACCTCCGGGATTAACCCGATCAAATAAAAGGATATCTGCAGGCGTAATAATATTCGTTATTATTCGCCACCCGTAATAAGTGCAAATACTGGAAGGGCTTGCATTTATTTTGACGCTACTGTCAATCCTGTCGCGGATCCTTTGATGCGGGGAAAATCTCACACGCGCGTATAGCCCTGATAATGATTTTCGTTTCTAAAATAGAAGCGCATGGCTACTATCGCGGAAATTTAGGTTTAAAATTTTGACTTAGATCACAAAGTTTCGGGGATCGTACCAGGGTTAGGATTATTCCTGGAAAAACGGACCGTTTATAAGATAACCCAAAGAATAATGGCATTAAATTAGGCGGATTATAATTACCCTGGATACTATATCGCGAATTCAGATAATAAGTGCAACGCTCGGACATGATTGTGGAGAGTGTAGGAGGAAGGGTTAACTACCGATA
>NZ_CBFFRL010000440.1:0-1131 GCF_965644215.1 Phytobacter sp. V69 | reverse complement strand
GGGCATCGTGAAAAGTCTATGTCAAAGAAAGGGTTATGTTCTCATAATTGACGATTAAATCGCACCTTCCTTAAGCACTACCATCCTGCATCTTAAAGTTATTTGGGTATATATCAGAAATATCTGGATTTATATAGTGCCATTTGCGTTTTAATTCTTCTTCTGCGTAGGAAATATTTGATATGAAAAGACAGCAGGCAAGAAATATATATTTTATATGTATCGTTTAATTCTTTATATATATACCGCTATGGATTTTAAAAGGTATATTATACAGCAATCAACGGTCTTATTCAAGTTGAGTGATTTTTGTACGCGTCAATGTTGTGTTCCACCTGTCTTTAAATGTAAATATTACAATCTGCTAACTTGTGGGCTTTCTTTTTAAGAATAATCTTAATGATAAATTATATTAATTCCCTTGTACTGTTAAATACGTTTAAATCCTGTTCTGAATGATTTTCACGTGTTATAAAAGTTATACTACTTATATGTCTCAGGAGTGTGAAAGAATGGGTATTTTATCATGGGTTGTTTTTGGACTTTTTGCGGGTATTTTAGCTAAGTGGATAATGCCTGGTAAAGATGGCGGTGGTTTTATCATAACAGTTATCCTTGGTATTATCGGTGCGCTGGTTGGCGGTTGGATAAGCACCTTATTCGGATACGGAAAAGTTGATGGATTTAATATTGGAAGCTTTGTTGTTGCTGTAATTGGTGCCTTAGTTGTCCTGTTTATATACAGAAAAATAAAAAGCTAGCTTATTGGTGTATTAGTATGGCCGTCGCTTTTTCAGTGACGGCCTTATTACATTAATAATATATTGAATGTAAAATTATTTATTTTCTTTGGATGAAGCCTTCTCAAGAGTGATTGGCAATAATTTATCTAATTGACTCTCTACTTTTTTATATGCATCTAATGGTTTACTATATGGATCAACTAAGTCTTCATTTTTACCCGTTGCGTACTCGGAAAGCGTAAAAACTTTATTTTTTGCTTGTGGGTATTGTAATAATATTTTTTCTTTATGTTTTTCTGTCATTGTTAATAAAAGACTAGGCTGTGTCCCTTAATCACCTGAGTTATAGTAACTGTCTTTTTCAACAACATATTGAACTATGGCTCGC
>NZ_CBFFRL010000439.1:0-1134 GCF_965644215.1 Phytobacter sp. V69 | reverse complement strand
GAAAAACGTGTGTTTTTAGTCATCCTGTTTACCTCTCTCTCAAAGAGTTTAGTCTCCAGGATTCCCGGGGCGGTTCATTAAGCTCCTTGCCAACTTATCTTTCAGGATCCTGAAACGGTACTTCAGACTGAACACTAGTAATATGGATTGTTGCTTACTGAAAAGCAAAATGGGGAGTATTAAGCAATCAGCCCCCCAATATTCAAAATTTCTACTGCGGGATTTCAGTGAAAAAGCCAAGTACAATGCATTGTGCAAGATTAAAAAGTATTATGCATAGGTCAGAATGTTGTCGTGAAAAAGGAGAGTCAAACGAGACACAGCCAGCAACATGCCCCCAGGGTATTCAGGCTGACTTCTTCAGTAGGCGATTGCGGAACGAACGATCCGAAAGAAGTTAAAATTGTCCAGCAGCAGCTTGCCGATGCCGGATACTCTGTAGCTACAGGCAGACATATTCAACCTGATGGGCGTTGTAATCTTGATACCGTTGAGGCAATACGCTGGTATCAGCGATTGCTGAATTTATCACCATCAGGACTGATAAATGCGACTGATACCTGATTTATGCAGGCGCTGGAAGAGGCAACCGCACCCCACTGGCGGCCCAAAAATATCAGTGGCCCTCTTCGGGTAAGCATTGGGCAGATAACGTTTGATGCTGAAGGCACAGACTATATCACCGCAGTGATGCCATTCAGGAAGAATCCCTATCCATTTTTTTCCAGAATACTGCACTGGCCACCCGTCGTCGGCTCAGGTGTAACTCTGGGCAGAGGATACGATAGGGGTAATCGTAGTGCGGGCGAGATCCTGGCGACCCTCAGGCAGGCGGGCATTGAAGAATATAAAGCCCAACTGTGTGCAAAAGCTGCCGGGATTAAAAACCGAGAAGCAGGTCAATTCGTAAAAGTGTATGGTCCGTTCGTAGGTGAAATTACACACCAGCAGCAAATACGGTTATTCGAAATTGCATACCGCGAAAAAATTGAATATGGAAAAGGTGTTTACAACCGTCATGTACGGCGCTTAGGCATTACCAATGCTCTTGACTGGAACAGCTTAGATAGTGTCGTCACAAGATTTTAGCCCAGAGAGCGATGCATCTGATCTGGACGGCAGCGAGAAATGAGG
>NZ_CBFFRL010000438.1:0-1137 GCF_965644215.1 Phytobacter sp. V69 | reverse complement strand
TCCTGAGTGATCAGGTGGGTCAAATTACAACTGCTGTTGTTAAACAAAGGTGGGTCAAAGTTCGACTGCTGTTGACATGCAGAGGACGCTCGCAGGAAAGTAGCAGCAGGTGACGACCCTATCGCTGAAAGAAAGCTCAGCCGCCCCAAATTGCTTACCACAGTGAACGATATCTTCGAGGACTGGCACAAAGACCTTGTGAAGCGGTTGAAGCATCCCAAAATCCCGGAAAGGGTATACAAGAAGGACATAGCTCCAATCATCGGAGATCTTGCCCTGGCAAAGGTGACACCTTTGGATGTCCGGTCTATCCTGCAAAAAATTACAAACAGTGGAAGGCCAACCATTTCAAATGATGCCCTACTCTACATGAAGCAACTGTTCGATCATGCAATTAAGCTTGGTCTGCTTCTCAATAACCCAGCGACAGCATTCAAAGTTAACGATGCAGGTGGTGTTGAAAAAAGCAGGGAGAGAGCTTTAACCCATGATGAAATTACTCATGTATTCAAAATTTTCAGAGAGCACTCAGACAGTTTTTCTCGTGATAACTATCTTGCATGCACTCTTCTCTTGCTGCTTGCTGTACGTAAAAGTGAGCTGACAGAAGCCCCCTGGTCAGAATTCGACTTAAATGAAAAGAAATGGGCTTTGCCAAAGGAAAGAAGTAAATCAGGAGTAGGTATCGTTATCCCACTTCCGCCGCTTGCTATCGAAATCCTACAAGAGCTTAAAGTAAGAGCGTGTGGTTCTGATTACGTTTTCCCTAATCGTAGAACAAGCAAGTCTCAACACATGGGAAAAGACACATTAAACAGGGCGATTGCTAAGCTTTTTGGGGTTGAACCAGGCAAGAAGAAGCAGCCACCTAATGTTATGGGAAGCATTGAATACTTCACTGTCCATGACCTAAGAAGAACAAGCAGAAGCCTACTGGCCTCACTTTCTGTTCCTCCGCATGTTGCTGAAAGATGTCTTAATCATAAACTCAAAGGAGTTGAAGGGATTTATGATCGCTATGACTATTTTGATGAAAGAAGGGATGCGCTGGAAAAACTTGGTATACCCAAGTAACTTCAATATGCAGGATGGTAGTGCTTAAACAACCTATCCCTACGATTGACTTGGGTTCACTGG
>NZ_CBFFRL010000437.1:0-1167 GCF_965644215.1 Phytobacter sp. V69 | reverse complement strand
TTATCTTTCAATGGTCAAGCTGGGTTGCATCCGATTGTTTTACAAGAGGTTATGCAATTAAGGGACACAGCCTAGTCTTATACATACCTTTTGACGAAAAGACGCTTTATAGCCGCGCCACAATCGGAGCTCTCATTTGCCACAACACCAACAACAGACGAATCGCAGGACTACGTTTTTCGCCGATACCATTGCACTGATCCTGTTTTTCACGACAACGGGCATCATTAATGAACGCATAGTCGCGGGCATGACGTGGGAACAGGTGTTACATGCCCGGCTACTGGGCGCGGTTCTGATGGTACCGGTGGCAAGGCCTTATGGCATATGGCGGGATTGGGTGATGAAGCGTGCCGGCGAGAGTCGGCTTTCACTGTTACTCTGGGACAGTGTTGCCCTCGTCAGTTTCCAGGTTCCCCTCTATGCCGCCATCATTGCGTTCAGCGGCGCGTCCGGCCAGGGGCTGATTCGAGGCACGCTGAGTGCAGCGTTGCTGATGCTATGTCTGGGTCGCCCTTATGGTGCGTTTCTTAACGGGGTACGCCGGCTGTTTGGCTTACCACCGGGTGGCGATAAGCCTATGTCGCTTAACAGCTGAATAGCCACTCTGCGCCAGATGCAAACGCCATCAGGCATCTGGTGTGCCGGGATTGTTGCCGCGCTGTTTGCAGGCATTAAAACGCAGCTCGCTCAGTATGTCCCGGGAAGCCTGTTTTTCCAGCGACTCCAGTACCAAGCTCGCCAGCGCTTTTCCCACCTGCTTGTAGGGTACGTCATACCCTTCCGGGCGGGTATCGAGAAAGGCGGGAATATCGCTGCCGTTAATAACGGCAGTGTCGCATTAAGCGTGAGAGAAAAAATAAACTATGGATTTGGTGACGCTGGCTGCACAATTGTTACAGGTTTAATCTCGAACTTTCTCACCTTCTTTTATACCGATATTTTTGGGCTAACACCGGCCATCGTAGGAACGTTATTTCTGGTCCTGCGCGTCATTGATGCTATTTCCGATCCGGTTATCGGGATCATTGCCGACAGAAACAGTCCAGTCAAAGGACAATTCCGCCCTTTCCTGCTGTGGACGGCGGTCCCCTTAGATAGTGTCGTCACGAGGATAAAAATCATTGATAATAGGGCCTTCTAATCAGAAGGCCCTATTATCATGAC
>NZ_CBFFRL010000436.1:0-1205 GCF_965644215.1 Phytobacter sp. V69 | reverse complement strand
ACCGCTTTGTTTTTCAGCTCGGTAAAGAGCGCTGTTCCAAGGGGGAACTTCTGCGCTTCGATATCCACGCGCACAGCTTTGGCGCTGTCGACGTCCTCAGCGGCATCAATACGGTCGCGGAATTCATCGGCCATAGCATCGATGTTCGCTGCGGACTCGCGCGCGCTGGTGGTGGTTTCGACTTCCCCAGTGATCTCCTCTACGGTCTTTCTCGCACCAGAAACTGGGTTGATTTCTTTCTCTGTGCGTTCTTCAACCTCGTCAGGGCTATAAACGCCCAGGATGACTTCCGGGCAATACAGACGGCCCCAGTATTTGACGCCAAGGTAGGCAATCTGCTGTTTAGGGTTGGAAACCCATAGCGGAGAATTACGCGTTACCACACCTGACAGGTAAATGGGTTCACCCCAGGTGATGTCGCTTTCACCGCGCAGAATTGCGCCAACTTCAACGTACAGGCCGATTTCGTCTTCATCGGTCCAGTCACGGACTCGCTCAGTAACCTGATATTTCCCGTTCTTGCCATTTTTCTCTTTAGTGACTTCGCGGGTTTTAGTGCAGCGCTCCCACTCGCCGCCGTAGCGATAGTGGAAGCGTCCACGAATGGCACTGGAACTGGCAATTACCGCGTTAATCAGTTGGGCTTCATAGCCAAGTACACCGTTCACCAGGTGTGTTTTCTGTGCTACTGCATACGGATTCATGCCCCATTGCATGGCTTGCATCACGATAGCCATGCAGTCAGCTGGTTTGCCGGCAAGGTGTGCCGGGACCGTGACCTGAGAATCAGCCATCAGGCTGGCGAAGGCCGTTAACTGCCCCAGCGCCTGGACGTTGAAGATGGCATTGCTGGCAGAGATGGTGTTTGGTGTCTGCTGCTCAGTAGTGATGATGTTCGTGCTTTCCATCGTGTTTTCCCCTTATGCCAGGCGCAGTGCTTCGAGGCGGCGCAGATCGAAATCATTCAGTTCGTCGGCGTAGTCGTCCACAATCGGTGCTGGCCATTCGCCAGTGTCGAAGGCGTTAGCGATGGCGCGCATTGTCGTGCTGTATTCCAGCTTGCCAAGTTCAAGCAGTTCCGGGCTGGCTTCGACGATGGCTATCCAGTGATAACCATCGTCCTTGTTGACGAAAATCCAGAAGAACTGGTCCAAAGCAGCCGTTTCGGTATACATGGCTGCGCTCAGGTGATAATCGCGGTCGAT
>NZ_CBFFRL010000435.1:0-1209 GCF_965644215.1 Phytobacter sp. V69 | reverse complement strand
AGTCATGATAATAGGGCCTTCTGATTAGAAGGCCCTATTATCAATGATTTTTATCCTCGTGACGACACTATCTAAGGACTCCACTGAACCCCACCGATTAAATCGCACCTTCCTTAAGTGAAGACCCGGAGAGCGCATCATGATGTCAATTGCCGATATTATTGAGCTCATTGTATTTTGTGCGCTGATTTTCTTCCCGCTGGGATACCTGGCGCGCCACTGGCTACACCGCATTCGTCTTATCTTAAGAATAATGTTTATTAAACCTCGCTACGTTAAACCGGCCGGAGTATTGCGTCGGGAATCGTTCGTCAAGGCAGACCGAAAACATGACTAATCAAACGCTTACCACTTCCAGGCCGTCAACACTGTGGCAATACTGGCGAGGTTTATCCGGCTGGAATTTCTATTTTCTGGTGAAATTCGGTTTGCTGTGGGCGGGTTACCTTAATTTTCATCCGCTGCTGAACCTGGTGTTTATGGCTTTCCTGCTGATGCCATTACCGCACCTGAGTTTGCATCGCCTGCGCCACTGGATTGCCATTCCGATTGGGTTCGGCCTGTTCTGGCACGATACCTGGCTACCGGGCATCGACAGCATTATGAGCCAGGGTTCACAGGTCGCAGGCTTTAGCGCAGATTACCTGCTCGATTTGGTGACGCGTTTTATTAACTGGCAGATGATTGGCGCCCTGTTTGTGATGCTGGTCGCCTGGCTGTTCTTGTCGCAGTGGATCCGCGTGACGGTGTTTGTGGTCGCCATCATGATCTGGCTGAACGTGCTGACGATTGTCGGCCCGGCCTTCACCCTGTGGCCGCAGAGTACCCAGCAAAGCACCGTCGCCACGACGGGCGGTACGGCGGCACCCACGGTGGCGAATGCCGCGGCAACACCGGTGGTGGGGGATATTCCGGCGCAAACCGCCCCGCCGACCTCGGAGAACCTGAATGCCTGGCTTGCCAGCTTCTATGCCGCCGAAGAGAAACGCCAGACGCCATTCCCGACGCAGCTGGCAGCGGATGCACAGCCGTTCGATCTGCTGGTGATCAACATCTGTTCGCTCTCCTGGTCCGATATTGATGCCGCGGGCTTGTCATCGCATCCGCTGTGGTCGCATTTCGATATCGTCTTTAGATTGTGTCGTCACGAGGATAAAAATCATTGATAATAGGGCCTTCTAATCAGAAGGCCCTATTATCATGACTATT
>NZ_CBFFRL010000434.1:0-1233 GCF_965644215.1 Phytobacter sp. V69 | reverse complement strand
TCATGCTCAGACCATGAATATCAGACTCACACCTGAACAGATTGCAGCACTTGAGGCTCAGCACCGACAAAGTCGTGACCGCCGCGTCTGCGACAGAATTCGCTGCGTACTTCTTTCTGCTCAGGGCTGGTCAACGGCCATGATTGCTCAGTCTCAGCTCATTCACGAGACTACTGTTCTGCGCCATATTGCCGATTATCTTCATGAGGGTAAACTGACCTCTGACAACGGTGGCTCACAGGAGCACCTCACTTCTGTACACTCAGCAGAACTGATTTGTTTGCTGACCACAGATGTCCATGCGAGCACAGCCAGTATCGTTGCCCTTGTCAGGGAACGGTTTGGTGTGTCTTACTCCATTCCCGGTATGAACAAGTGGCTTCACCGCCATGGTTTTTCCTGGAAAAAGCCGACAGGCGTTCCGCATAAGTTCAGCGAAGAGAAACAGCAGCAGTTCATGGCTGAATATGAGGCTCTGAAGCTGACGGCGGGTGATAAAGAACCCATTCTGTTTATGGATGCGGTGCATCCCACGCAGTCAACAAAACTGAGTGGTGGCTGGATACGCCGGGGTGAGCGCAAACCGGTTAAGACAACCGGCAGCCGCACACGGATGAATATTATCGGGGCACTCTGTCTGAACGACATCGCACGGACAGTGACCGGCGATTATGCGCAGATTAATGCCAGAACCATTTGTGATTTTTTTATCGCCATCCGGCAGACTTACCCGGTCAGGCAGAGAGTACATCTCATACTGGATGGTGCGCCGTATCACCGGGCCTCGCTGGTGCAGGACTGGGCGGTGGTGATGAATATTGAACTCCACTACCTGCCCCCCTACAGCCCGAATCTGAATCCGATAGAGCGGTTGTGGAAGGTGATGAATGAGCATGCCCGAAACAACCGTTATTTTGCCACAGCGAAGGCCTTCCGGACGGCAATAAACGGATTTTTCAGCGATACCCTGCCAGAGATAGCGGGGAAACTGAGCTGTCGAATCAATGATAATTTCCAGACACTTAAACCAGCATCATTGTGATGATTGGTTATATAAAAATCCCAAGGAATACAAGATGAATGATGGTATGAACCGCCGTACCTTTATTATTGAACTTGCCGCTCTGGGGGCGTTTGCGGCAATGCCTGCAACCTCCGCACAGGAAGCCAAGGAAAATCATATAAATGCAATGATGGCACCAGACCCTGATGCGCCTAAAGTATCGATGCTTA
>NZ_CBFFRL010000433.1:0-1246 GCF_965644215.1 Phytobacter sp. V69 | reverse complement strand
TGTAGTGGCACACTGAATTTGGCCACCTGAGTAGAGGTGATATGCTCACCTCAACATCTTACAGGTGAACCAATGAGCAAAGCATTTACTGCTGAATTTAAAGTCGAAGCGGCAAAACTGGTCCTGGATCAGAACTACACTCACGGCGGAGCGGCTAAGGCGATGAACGTCAGCCTCTCCGCTATCAACCGCTGGGTAAAATCGTTACGTTTGGAGCGCCAGGGGAAAACGCCCCCGGGGCTGCCTCTGACGCCTGAGCAGACTGAACTCAGGGAAATGAGAAAACGAATACAACGCCTTGAAATGGAGAATGAAATCCTAAAAAAGGCTACCGCGCTCTTGATGTCGGACTCCCTGAACAGTTCACGATAATAGACAGTCAGAGGGCGCACTACCCGGTAGCGCTATTGTGCCGGCTGTTCGGTGTTCACCGAAGCAGTTATCGCTACATTCGTAAAAATAGCAGGGGTCCTCACGCTGAGCGTGTCGTCAAACGGAGTCTCGTCAGTGAAGTCTGGAACGCCAGTGGTGGCTCTGCTGGCGCGAGAAGTATCGCCACGATGGTCAGCGCTAAGGGTGTCAGACTCGGGCGATGGCTGGCCGGTAAGCTGATGAAAGAGCTGGATATCGCCAGTTGCCAGGTACCGGCGCATAAATACAAACGCGGCGGGAACGAACACGTTGAAATACCTAACCATCTCGACCGGCAGTTCGCGGTTACCGCGCCGGACCAGGTCTGGTGCGGCGATGTGACCTATATCTGGACGGGAAAATGCTGGGCTTATCTGGCAGTAGTGCTGGATCTGTTCGCCCGCAAACCTGTGGGCTGGGCGATGTCGACGTCGCCGGACTCGGCCCTCACGGTCAAAGCGTTGCAGATGGCCTGGGAGCTTCGGGGTAAGCCAACAGGCATGATGTTCCACAGTGACCAGGGCAGCCACTATACCAGCCGCCAGTACCGACAGGCTCTGTGGCGCTGTCGGATAAAGCAGAGTATGAGTCGACGGGGTAACTGCTGGGATAATGCCCCGATGGAGCGGTTCTTCCGGAGCCTGAAGACCGAATGGGTGCCGACGAAGGGCTATAACAGCTTCAACGAGGCTCAGAGCGCGATAATCCGCTACATCACGGGCTATTACAGTGCCATCCGGCCCCACTGGTATAACGGTGGCTTAACGCCAAATGAATCAGAGCGGCTGTTCCACGAACAGTCAGGTCGTGTGGCCAAAATTAGTTGACCACTACA
>NZ_CBFFRL010000432.1:0-1259 GCF_965644215.1 Phytobacter sp. V69 | reverse complement strand
ACGGCCTCATTTCTCGCTGCCGTCCAGATCAGATGCATCGCTCTCTGGGCTAAAATCTTGTGACGACACTATCTAACCATCAAGAGGGCGTTCACCAGCAGCGGTAATCAGCTTCTTGCGTTGATCCCGCATGAACTGCCGATAAGCATGAATGTATTACCGTCGTCACCGTCTCTGCAGTGGCATCATTTAAGGTGCACCATAAACCTCCTCTGTAGTTTAAGCCGCGCCGATATCCCTCCAGGAAGTAAAGCGTTTGACGAGTTGGTATATTTTATCCCACGTCTGCTTGAAGCTTCAGAATCTATCAATGTCCCGGCATACGAACGGTGGTACGAATTTTTTTTACGTAAGAGAGGTGATGGTGAACTGAATGAGGCTGAAATGGCATTCATAGGGTTCATCGTCAAAATAATCAACTGGAACATGTCTATCCATCAACTGCCTGGCTTCGATGACAAACAGGCTTTTCATGACTGGTTTCTCCTCAATGATCGGAACAAATAAAACGGTCGCTCACAAATGTACCACCTTTGTATTTAGCACTTAACGTAAAGTCATCACTGCTGGTGGGTAAACCGGTCCCGCAGCGGCCCCCCGCGATCAATGATGGCGAGCGAATTCCTGGCGTCCTGTTCAACCTTATCACCGCTGAAGGGTAGACCGGTCCTGCATCGGCCACCGAGATCAATGCTGGCGGGCAGATAGCTCACCTCCTGTTCAACATTATGACCGCTGGCGGGTAGACCGGTCCTGCAGCGGCCACCGTGATCAATGCTGGCGGGCAGATTGCTCACCTTCTGCTCAACGTTATCACCGCTGGCAGGTAAACCGGTCCTGCAGCGGCCACCAAGATCAATGCTGGTGGGGGAGAACAGTTCACGTTGTGTTCAGGCTATCACCGCTGGCGGGTAAACCGGACCTGCAGCGGCTACGGATATCAACGCAGGCGGGTAAACCGGACCTGCAGCGGCCACGGTTATCAACGCTGGTGGATGATTGCCACCTGATATCAGAACTGTGCGGGAGTCACGAGAAGAAGGGATGTATGTGGTAGCCAGCTGAGAGCTGGCTACTCAGACAGTGGTCAGGCTATTTTCTTATTTCTGTTTAGAATGACCAGCACATAATCACCACGGGATTTCTCGATCGAATACTTCAGGAAGCCAGCTTCTTCCAGCTGTGTTAGCAGCAATGGAATAGTGACCCACCCCAGCAGCTGAATTTTGACCCTGGGGTTAAGCTGCTCTCTCTGAAAG
>NZ_CBFFRL010000431.1:0-1262 GCF_965644215.1 Phytobacter sp. V69 | reverse complement strand
GGCAACCGTCTGTGGTGTTTGCAGAGCTAAGATTGGCGGCTTAGCGTTGCACTTCGGAGTTGAATCCGCCATTTAATTCCTTTCTTTTTGCTTTTTTTGACGACCGGCAGTGGGTTTTTTCAGGTGCGTGTTGTCATCCGTGGCATGTTGCAAATCCATCTGCGTAGTGGCATAGCTATTCAAAAAAGGCGTGCAAAATGATGCCAGTCATAATAGTTTTCGGTGCCACGAACGTCGGGTTGATTAAGGGTGGGGAGCGATCCTGATGAGTAAAGGTAAAATTATTGTTGCGTCAATGATGTTATTTTGTGTCCTGTGCTTTGCCGCAGTCGCTTTTTATTTCCTGGGCAATAATACGCAACCGTCAAACCAGCAACAAACCGCCGCCATACTCCAGGTTGCCGGGCTGGCAACGCCAGGGAAAAGCGACGCGGTGGCGATGCAGACGCTTTTCGAACGTCGGGTGATTGCCCGTCAGGTGAATCTGGACAGCGGTACGTTATTACCTGCGTCGTCCCGGCAGGATGCACAACAATCCTGTGTAAACCTGGCGGCAGACCAGGATCCTGCGCAGGTACGCCAGCGCTGTAACATCGCCGATGTTTACCTGGTGCAAAATAATGAGCATCAAATTCAACAGGTTATTATTCCGGTTTCTGGTAAAGGCGCGAAGTCGATGATGCATGCGTTCATCGCGCTGGAGACCGATGGCCGCACGGTGAAAAACCTACTGTTTTACGAACAGAACGAAACGCCGATGCTCGGCGCGAAGGTTGAAGACCCTGACTGGCTGCGTCAGTGGCCGGGAAAAAAAGTGCTGAACGATGACGCCGAACCCGCACTGAAGGTGGTTCAGCAGCGTAGTGGCGATGCCGATGAATACACCGTCGACGGTATTAGCGGCGCGACCATGACGTCAACAGGCGTGGAGAAAAGTATTAATTTCTGGCTGGGCTCCCGCGGTTACGGGCATTTCCTGCAGCGTCTGGCGAAAGATAAGCAAATATTATCGAATTAATCCGCTAATTTGAATTAGGCGACATTAAGCCAGCAATATTGATATTGCTGGCTTTTTATTTTTCTTCATCGCGATTATTTCTCCGCTAACCATTCAGCAATATCGATTAATGCCCCCACCGTTGCCAGGTAATAAACCTGACTTACTCGTCAAGAATGTAGGGTTATTCTTAGATAGTGTCGTCACGAGGATAAAAATCATTGATAATAGGGCCTTCTAATCAGAAGGCCCTATTATCATGACT
>NZ_CBFFRL010000430.1:0-1279 GCF_965644215.1 Phytobacter sp. V69 | reverse complement strand
ATACGGCCTCATTTCTCGCTGCCGTCCAGATCAGATGCATCGCTCTCTGGGCTAAAATCTTGTGACGACACCATCTAGCATGTCGTGGTTTTCCTTTGGTTCACTAAGTGAAATTCCTGTACTGCATGTCGTTAACCTGAAAAGGCCTTAGCCCAAAAACATCAGAATCCGACCCCTGTTCGCCTGCGGGTGATGCGTGTTGCGCCCCTTTCATCAGACATACACATACATAACCGACACGGGCTGCTGATCCGCGGAATACGCGGTAAATAACCTTTCTGCCGCAGGCGTGGGCAGCGCCGAAATCAGGGTTTGCTGTCGGCTACGCCCGCTCTGTGTCTGTGTGCGGGGAATATCCATCAATGCAAAGCGTTGCGGTGGCGCCTGCTGCAAAATAATCGCCGAGGTGCTGCTCGTTACCCAGCCATTTTGTCCGTCGATATCATCCCTGCTAACACTGGCGGGGCTGAACGCCACCTGTCCTGACGCATCCACCACCTGTGGGTTTTGCAGCCGCCGCTGGCCGCGTGAAATCAGGCGATATTCCCAGATGGTGGCCCTGGCCTGTAGCGTCAGCGTAAACGCCTGCCGGGTGAGCAAATCCGCCGGATAGAGACAGATTTCGCCCGTTGCCACGGCGGGCGCACTTTCCGCTTCGGCCGGCCCCATAGTCATGGTGCCCGGAGTCTGCTCATCGGCGGCGAGACGCTGGCTGCTGAACCCAAGGACCCCTATCCATTCTCTGGGCAGTGCCGTGACCGCCAGCAGCCAGGCGCTGGGCTGCGTCAGCCAGAAACGCAGCGGACAACATAACGCCTGAGAAACGCAATAATTCAAAAACGTCGTTCTGCCCGTCGGGGCATAGCCATAAATACGCCATACGTTGCCTGTGACGACCAGATTGAGCCCCAGACGCCGCATCGCTTCGCCGGTGTTGTGATCCGGCAACAGCACAGCATCCCGCCAGACGCTTTGTGGAAAAAACTGGTGCTGTAAGGTGATTTCCGCCATCACAAACATCAGCGTTCGGCCTGTGCCTGGCTGCCCACCTGTTGCAGAACAAGCGCTTCCCCGCTTACCTGGTTCGCCTGAATCGCAATATGGCGAATTTTGTAGATGATCGAGGGCTGATACCGCGCCCCCAGCGCACTCCAGAGGTTGTGCGTGTTTTCGTAAGGTGAGTTTTCTATTTCAAACTGCAGTTGTTGGCGGATTCAACTCCGAAGTGCAACGCTAAGCCGCCAATCTTAGCTCTGCAAACACCACAGACGGTTGCCTG
>NZ_CBFFRL010000429.1:0-1293 GCF_965644215.1 Phytobacter sp. V69 | reverse complement strand
AAATGCCTTTTCTCAGAAGTGACCGTCCAGGCGGTCACCGAACTCGATAATAAAACGGCTCATCGCCATCCGCCAGTCACTCAGGGGCATCGTCCATTTTTGTGATGCGGCCTGGATGGCAAGCCACACCACCTTTTTCACCGACTCATCAGTCGGGAATACTTTGCGTTTTTTGATGGCATGACGGATTACACTGTTCAGCGATTCGATCGCGTTGGTTGTATAAATCACTTTGCGGATCTCCTTCGGATAAGCGAAGAACGTACACAAATTCGGCCAGTGGGCCTGCCAGCTTCTGCTTATCTGTGGGTAGCGCTCATCCCAGGCGTCACTGAACACTTCCAGTGCCTGAAGGGCGGCCTCCTCTGTCGGGGCCTGGTAGATTGCTTTCAGGTCGCGTGTCACCGCTTTATAATCTTTCCAGGCAACGAAGCGCAGGCTATTACGCACCATATGCACAATACATAACTGGATGCGCGTATCCGGGTAGACTGTGTTGATGGCATCCGGAAAACCTTTCAGGCCGTCAATACAGGCGATAAGAATATTGTTCAGTCCCCGGTTTTTAAGTTCAGTGAGCACATTGAGCCAGAACTTTGCACCTTCATTTTCCGCCAGCCACATACCCAGAAGTTCTTTCTGGCCTTCGATATTGATACCCAGCGCCAGGAACACGGATTTGTTGATGACACGACTGTCCTGCCGGACTTTTATGACAATACAGTCAAGATAAACAATCGGATAGATTGCATCCAGTGGACGGTTTTGCCATTCGACAACCTGCTCGATGACAGCATCTGTGACCTTCGACACCAGTGCGGGTGAGACATCTGCGTCATACAGCTCTTTAAAGGCAGCGGCTATCTCACGGGTAGTCATCCCTTTGGCGTACAGAGACAGGATTTGGTTATCCATCCCGGAGATCCGGGTCTGGTTTTTCTTCACCAGTTGCGGTTCAAAAGAGCCATCACGATCGCGAGGAGTGCGTAATTCCAGAGGGCCATCGCCGGTGGTAACAGTCTTTGTGGAATAGCCGTTGCGGGAGTTGGCACCCGGTTTAGGCTGGTTTTTATCGTAGCCAAGATGGTGGGACATTTCGGCGTTGAGAGCCGCCTCAACGCTGATTTTCTTCAGCAGGCGATCGAACTGACTGAGATCGTCAGGGGTTTTGAGATTTTTGGCCAGTTCATTAGCCAGAGCCTGCAACTGTTTTTCGTCCATAAATTAACCTGCTTTTGATGTTGGATTGAACATATCAAAATCAGGCAATTACACAATTTTATGTACAGGCTC
>NZ_CBFFRL010000428.1:0-1299 GCF_965644215.1 Phytobacter sp. V69 | reverse complement strand
TGCTTCATCGGGAATATCGTAGCGAGCCATAGTTCAATATGTTGTTGAAAAAGACAGTTACTATAACTCAGGTGATTTAGGGACACAGCCTAACAGGGCGTGCAGATTGTCGCTAAAGACTGGTGCACAGGTGGCGCGCACGCGCAGGCTGTGTTCTCCCCAGGCTTCGATACGCAGGAACTGACGCTCAAAACGCCATTCGATGCTGTCAGGGTGTTGAATAAGTTCGCTCATGGGTAATACGTCCTTTTACGAGAGACTGTGACGGGCAAGGTTGATAGATTTCATGGTGTTATCGTCGAGCTTGTACCAGCGCAGGGTGGCAAAAGCGGCCAGTGACAGCAGCTCCGGCACCACGGTGAAGAGGGCGCCGATGCAGTGCATGGCAAGGGTTGATTGTTCTGGCGCGTTGGCGACATAGCCGCTCAGCCCCAGCGTCCAGCCGACAATGGCGCCGCTGATGGCCATACCGAGTTTGAGCACGGCGAGGAAGGTCGAGAAAATCACGCCGTCCATGCGTTTGCCCTGCAGCCATTCGCCGTAGTCGGCGACGTCCGCCATCATCACCCACATCAGGGTGGTGGTGGCCTGGTAAAGGGTGGAGACCACGAAGGTGAGCGGCACCAGCACGTAGATGGATTTCGGTGCGAGGAAGAGGGCGATGCTCAGTACCCCGGCGAGGACGGCGCAGTAGCCGAACATTTGCACTTTGCTAAAGTTGCGGGTCAGGCGTTTTGCCAGCGCGCTGCCTGCGGCTTTGCCCAGAATATGCGCGCCGAGCATCCACATAAAATAGCTGGCGCTGCCCAGATAATAGGTGACGAAATACATCATCGCGCCAAGGCGAATAACCCCAAAGCCGATATTGGTAATTACCAGCACAGAGACCACGCGCCACTGATCGTTACGTAATAAATCGCGCAATTCGGCAAGATAATTGTTGTGGGTCGCCGGAGCTTTAATTCGCTCGCGGGTATTGGCAAAACAGATCCAGAACATAATGACGGCAGCACTGGCCATTATCGCCATCGCCCAGCGGTAGCCGGATAATTTATCGTCGCCACCGAGATATTGCGCCAGCGGCATCATAAAGAATGTCGACATGGCACCGCCAAGGGTGGCTAAAAAGAATCGATACGATTGCAGTGAAATACGATCTTCGTTATTCGGGGTGATAACCGCGCCCATTGAGCAGTAGGGAATATTGATCGCCGTATACATCAACGGCGGATTCAACTCCGAAGTGCAACGCTAAGCCGCCAATCTTAGCTCTGCAAACACCACAGACGGTTGCCTGAA
>NZ_CBFFRL010000427.1:0-1302 GCF_965644215.1 Phytobacter sp. V69 | reverse complement strand
CGCACAGGAAGCCAAGGAAAATCATATAAATGCAATGATGGCACCAGACCCTGATGCGCCTAAAGTATCGATGCTTATCTATCCCAACATGATCGCTCTTGATTTAATAGGCCCAATGACCGTATTTAAAATTATGCGGTGGAACATGCAGCTTATTTGGAAAGAAAAAGTTCCGCTCTCAACAGATGTGGGTATCCCCATCAGTGCAAATACAACATTCACAGAAGCCTGGGCTGATCCTGATGTATTTTTTGTTCCCGGTGGCTTGATAGGTACCATTGCCTGTATGCGGGACCAGGTTGTGCTTGATTTTGTTGCAAAGCAGGGAGAACGGGCTAAGTGGATTACGAGTGACTGTACTGGCAGCCTTATTCTCGGTGCTGCGGGGCTGCTTCAGGGGTATAACGCCACATCGAACTGGGCTGTTGCTGATCTATTACCTTTGCTTGGTGCAAACCATATCGATCAGCGAGTCGTGCGTGATCGTAATCGTATTACTGGAGCCGGAACAACAGCAGGAATAGACTTTGCACTTGAACTGGGTGCAAAGCTGGGCGATGAAGAATCTGCGCGGAGGGCTCAGTTAATTATTGAATACTCCCCCGAACCACCTTTTCAAAACGGAACACCAGCCGAAGCAGGGCCGGATAGAGTGGCAACAATGCGTACCCAGAGGGTTTGGATGGACAGTCAGGCTCGGCTTGCAGCCGAAGCAGCAGGAAGGAACCTGAAGTCGAAGTAATTATATCCATGATACTTCGAGTTGCAGGAGCTGCCCCAAGGCAACAGTAAGGTTAACTTGTTTAAGTACTACCATCCTGCATCTTGAAGTTACTTGGGTATATTATTAACGTTTCAATATAATTATCATGTATTAAATGCAATATTTTAATAATTCTGTGGATTATATTTTTGATGTTAATCATTAGGCGAAAAAAAGCCCGACGAATTCGCCGGGCATGTTATCGAAGAGAAGAGTGATAAATAAAAAGCAACTCAATACAGATAGCCGTAAAATTGTGCCACAAAAATAGAAATAAATATATGATCGATATTCCTGCCCTTCTTAAATTCACGCCTTGTATTGATTGTCGGTTAATTATTTTAATGTGAATTAATGCGAACGAAAATTACTCAAAACGTGTTGATTGCGTAAGATCAAGTTATGCTTAATCTGCCGGCTAATCCTGCATAAAATCTTTTGAAAGAACAAAATGGCTAGTGCAAGGCGGATTCAACTCCGAAGTGCAACGCTAAGCCGCCAATCTTAGCTCTGCAAACACCACAGACGGTTGCCTGAAT
>NZ_CBFFRL010000426.1:0-1305 GCF_965644215.1 Phytobacter sp. V69 | reverse complement strand
TTAACGCACCATGCAAGGACGTTTGTTGTCGAACGTCCAGCCAGGGATCAGATACTGCATCCCCATTGCATCGTCGCGCGCACCCAGACCGTGTTTCTGATACAGCTCGTGGGCCTTCATCACCTGGTCCATATCCAGCTCCACGCCCAGACCCGGCGTCGTCGGTACCTGCACCATCCCGCCCTTGATTTCGAACGGCTCTTTGGTCAGGCGCTGGTTGCCTTCCTGCCAGATCCAGTGGGTATCGATAGCGGTGATTTTGCCCGGCGCGGCGGCTGCCACGTGGGTGAACATCGCCAGCGAGATGTCGAAGTGGTTGTTGGAGTGCGAACCCCAGGTCAGGCCGAACTCGTGACACATCTGCGCCACGCGCACGGAACCCTGCATGGTCCAGAAGTGCGGATCCGCCAGCGGAATGTCCACGGACTGCAGGGACAGCGTGTGACCCATCTGACGCCAGTCGGTGGCAATCATGTTGGTCGCGGTCGGCAGGCCGGTGGCGCGACGGAATTCCGCCATCACTTCACGGCCGGAGAAGCCCTGCTCAGCGCCACACGGATCTTCCGCGTAGGCCAGCACGCCTTTCAGGTATTTACCGATTTTGATCGCTTCATTCAGGGACCATGCACCGTTCGGGTCGAGGGTCACGCGGGCCTGCGGGAAGCGTTTTGCCAGCGCAACGATAGACTCGGCTTCTTCTTCACCTGCCAGTACGCCGCCTTTCAGTTTGAAGTCGTTGAAGCCGTATTTTTCATACGCCGCTTCGGCCAGACGCACCACGCGGTCCGGAGTCATCGCCTCTTCGTGACGCACGCGATACCAGTCGCATTTGTCATCCGGCTGGCTCTGGTACGGCAGCGGGGTGGCTTTGCTGTTACCGACGAAGAACAGGTAACCCAGCATTTCCACTTCGCTGCGCTGCTGGCCGTCGCCCAGCAGGGACGCCACGTTCACACCGAGGTGTTTGCCCAGCAGGTCGAGCATCGCGGCTTCAATGGCGGTGACCACGTGGATGGTGGTACGCAGGTCAAACGTCTGCAGGCCACGGCCAGCGGCGTCGCGGTCAGCAAAGGCGCCGCGCACATCGTTGAGGACGTTTTTGTAGGCGCCGAGGGTTTTGCCAACAATCAGCGGTGCCGCGTCTTCAATGGTCTGACGGATTTTTTCGCCACCCGGAACCTCACCCACACCGGTGTTGCCGGAATTGTCGGTGATGATAACGATGTTACGGGTGAAGAACGGCGCATGGGCACCGCTCAGGTTCATCAGCATGCTGTCGTGCCCGGCAACCGGGATCACTTTTAC
>NZ_CBFFRL010000425.1:0-1307 GCF_965644215.1 Phytobacter sp. V69 | reverse complement strand
GCTTCCATCGGGAATAAGGATCTGGCAGCCTGAGTTCCCAACTAAAATACTCTCCAGGAAAACCGGGGCGGTTCAAAAGGTATTAACACCAGCATCGTTGGAGATGATGATCAGGCTATATACTCATTCAGGGCATCCGGAGGTGTGAAAATATTTCAGCAGTTTGAAAAAAATTTTAGACCAAATATATTTTATTTGAACACCTGCTTCAGATGTGAACCTGAAATATTGAAGGTTGCAGGGACGCTGATTGAAAAAAATGTCTACAGATACGTAAAGGATCTTCGTTCAGCAAAAAAAGGAGGGGGAAAGGTCTACTTTCGTTCATTTGTCGATATGGAGGAGCAAATACAAGGGATTCTCAATCTGATAAACCAGGACCCGTATGGTTGGGCCATCCTTAGCAGAGGAAATGCGCATCTTGATCAGCTTGAAAGCCTGATAGAGCAGCCGGTTCTCCGTTATGGTGGAAAGTCATTTTGGGATGAAAAGGAGACAAGCGATGTATTGCATCTAATGGCTTTTTTTCGGCAATCTAATGATGTGCGATTAATGAAACGAGTGCTGGCTCTTTTCGGTGAAAATGAAGAGGTTTTGGATCAAACAGCATTAAGCATGAAAGGAAGAAAAGTTACTTTTGGTGAACTGATCACCTCAGAAGAAAGTTCCCATGAAACCAGAACTCTACACTCAAACTTCACCAGATTTACTCAGGAGAGTCGGGATAAAATTGAAATCGAAAAGCGGTTCGCAAACCTAATCAAATGGATGGAATTATCAGCGATTAAAATGCGAACGTTGAAAGGAGCTCCATCTCTGACCCGAATTGCGTTGGATACTTGCAAACAATGGGCAGAAAAAGCAGGCTGGCAAAATATGATCAACCGTGCAGCTGCGATGTGTCTGGGTCCTAAAAAGAAGAATGAGGAATATACGCCAGATAAAGTAGTTTTATCAACTTTGCATGGTTCTAAGGGGCTAGAATGGAAAAAAGTCATTATTATGAGCTGTAATGATGATCAGATTCCGAGTAAGAAGTCTGTGGGGCAGGAGGCGATTGAAGAAGAACGAAGACTTCTTTTTGTCGGGTTTACTCGAGCGGAGCAACAACTGCATGTAATGTGGTATGGAGCTCCATCATTCTTTTTAAGCGAATGCGCCGCAGAAAAATTGAAAGAGGCTGCAAATCTGCGAATCGAATCATCAGCACCAGATTAAATTCTTGATGGTTAGATAGTATCGTCACGAGGATAAAAATCATTGATAATAGGGCCTTCTAATCAGAAGGCCCTATTATCATGACTATT
>NZ_CBFFRL010000424.1:0-1308 GCF_965644215.1 Phytobacter sp. V69 | reverse complement strand
TTCAGGCAACCGTCTGTGGTGTTTGCAGAGCTAAGATTGGCGGCTTAGCGTTGCACTTCGGAGTTGAATCCGCCTATGGCTTCTTTTCATTATTTCGCTTAATTGAAAGTGATTATTAATTACAAGTGGTCCGATCAGGTGGAAATAGAGTATCAGATCGGCTTTTTTATTTCTTCTTAAATCGCGTTTGGCAATCTTGAACTGAGCGATTTTCGCGCAGGTGCACGTGACTGCCTGCCAACGGGTGAGTAAGGTGCCGGTACAACTCGTGATACTCGTTTTGAGAATCGATATGCCTTTTTCTATCGACAGAATTGATTAATTTTCTTTAACTTTTTGCCGATGCTGTCGTTACTTACTTAGAAAGGAGGTGGGTGATGAAACGGATTCTTGCTGTGATGTTGGGTGCGGGAATTTGCGGTAGCGTGCTTGCAGATTCGGGCTCACCTCAACTAAAAACACAAAGTCAGACCCTGGTTCGCGAGTCTGGCCATGAATGCAATACGGTTAACGGCGTTTACCCTTCCGCGTTCGGCGGTTCCCTGATAGTGATTTGTGATGATACGCACCGGTACTCTATCAAGAGTAAAGACGGGCGATATGTTGTTGGCGTGGTTGAGTAAGGTGCAGAGAAAAATCCGTCACGCGGGTTACGAATGTGGGCGGTGAGTAACAGTTGAAGATGTCCGTGGAGTCGAGGACATTTTTTCTGACTGCAGATAATCATACAGGGGGACAAATAGGGTTCTAACCCAATCTCTTATCACATAAATCAGACCTTTCCTGGACGAAAGCTTGCCTGTGGCCGAATGCCCAGGAGTACGATAAGCGGTTAACGCCGTTACAGATCAGAGGGATTTTGAATGCCTGTAAACGAGAGGATTAACGCAACATCGGGCACATGCATTAAACCCGGTGGTGTGAGACTTATAACAATGGGTGAGATAGCGTTAGCAAACTCGCTTTACCGGGGCGGACTCAGGTACAACCAATTTGGGTGCATCGGGAAAGCTACTTACCGTTTAACCTGCAGCCTGTTTATGTTGCTATGAGTCCAAACGGCAAAATGTGGTTTAGGGAAGACACCTATTCTCACGATTTCTCGATGGAAGGGGATGTACAGAAAAAACATAGATTCATGCACGAGATGATGCACGTATGGCAAACACAACACGGAATGTTTGTTAGAACAAGAGGGCTATTCTCCCGTTTCGCTGATTACAGCTACAGCTTAGATAGTGTCATCACAAGATTTTAGCCCAGAGAGCGATGCATCTGATCTGGACGGCAGCGAGAAATGAGGCCGTA
>NZ_CBFFRL010000423.1:0-1311 GCF_965644215.1 Phytobacter sp. V69 | reverse complement strand
CATAAATTAACCTGCTTTTGATGTTGGATTGAACATATCAAAATCAGGCAATTACACAATTTTATGTACAGGCTCTTTTTACAGTAGACTTTATCCCTGCTTCGGACAGCTCACTCAATTTACCGTCAGAGTAATTAAGCACGGGGGAGCGGTAACTCCTGTTGTTTTTCGTCTGATGTTCCGACTGCGTCTCCTGTGGCCGTGGGCAATCCACCGGCTTCACCCTCCCCCCCTTTATCAGTCAGCATGACATCTGCAGACTGTACTTGTTTAACACAGCTCTACCGGTGATGGCGGGATTTAAGAATGAGCCGAACAAATACAGCTGGGGCGCACCAGGGATTCGATGGAACGACTTCACTGTAGCAATCAACGAGTAAAACTGTGGGCATAATGTTGCAGCCTGTTGTTAGGCCATCTGCCTGGTGAGAAACCGTGTACATCACTGTCACAGCAGCACACCAGGGGGCATGCTTGTCAATGAACGATAGAAGCAGACTGACTGTCGGTTTTTCTCGGTGTCAGTTAAGTCTTAACAATAACCACTATAGAAAGAATAACCATTACAGATAGTGTGATCTGAGTGGGAAAGACGAATTACTTCTGGTAGTAGACCGGCTCGTTATGACCTGAAACAATTCAGTCACAGACCTTAGATTTTCATCAGAACAAAGACTTGTACCAGCAGGATCCCTTTGAAGAAGTAATGAGTCTGGACCAGTCAACGCCGTCAGCTGAGAAACTCTTATCCCTAACGCTAAGCTTTTCACTTACCGGCGTGGTTAAAGTATTTTTACGATCCCCTGATTATGTTTTTTGAAGTTATCCACCGGATAGAATAATTAATTAAGATTAATGAGGTTTATACAAAGAACAACAAAGAACAACAAAGAACAACAAAAGATTAGCGATCCGCTTAGCCCTTTATTCATGCGGCCTTCAGGGGTTCTGTATCATCGCTGGCGGGTAGTTCATCAACGCTGGAGGGCAAATGCTCAACGCTGGAGAGTCAGTAATCAACGCTGGAGGGTGGATTATCAACGCTGGCGGGTTGTAACTATCAACGCTAGCGGGTATTCTCCATAAGTATCCACAAGCGGGGCTTTTCTCACAATGAACAGTGAAATCAATCAATTACCGTTAATTATCACTGAAATAGAAAAAAGTACGGGCGAAGTTATACAGCTGATCCCCAACTCGAAACAAAGCATCCAACCTAAATCGCTTCTGCGATTGTGAACCGCCCCGGTTTTCCTGGAGAGTATTTTAGTTGGGAACTCAGGCTGCCAGATCCTTATTCCCGATGGAAGC
>NZ_CBFFRL010000422.1:0-1331 GCF_965644215.1 Phytobacter sp. V69 | reverse complement strand
AGCTCAGCTAAGGTAAGGCTAATACAGCTAAGGACTCCACTGAACCCCACCGATTAAATCGCACCTTCCCTAACAGCCCGAGTTTTTACTATGTCAACTATAATTCTTCTAAACCTCAGCCATTCTATTTTCAGACATTGTACGGGCAGTATTACGCTACCGCCACCCAAATCACCCCAGGAACAACCACTCTCTATGGGAAAGATGCCGCCTATGGTTATATGAGTGAAAATAGCTCATCCGGCCAAGTGAAAGGTGTGACATGGAAATTCTCCGGCAATACCACATTCATCGTCAGATCCTGCAAGACACCGGATATTACCGTTCCACTCGGCTCACACGCCGCCAATGATTTTCCCGCTGTTGGCAGTACCAGCCAGCCGGTACCGTTTAACTTTCAAATCAACGACTGCGCTGCAGGGATGACCTCGGTGAGCTATACCTTTAAACCCGCAGTGGGGATCACGATTCAGGGCTCTGGCAATAACCAGTATCTGACGCTCGACAGCAGTTCGACGGCCAGCGGCGTCGGCGTACAGGTGTTGTATGACGATGGCATCACCGCCGTGCCGTTCAACGCTAAAACGGCATTTTCAGGTTATGCAAAAGCCACGGGCGGCAGCTACACCATTCCGATGAAAGCCCGCTATGTGCGTACCGGCACCATCAGTGCGGGAACGGCCAACTCGGCGGCGGAATTTGTGATGGCGTATGAATAAACAAAGATAATCCAGTCACTTGATTAAACGCGGTATTTACGCTCTTATCTCTGTGCTTATAACAATGAGGATAGCGAAATGAAGATTAAGACAGGGGTCACTGCACTGGTATTCGCGGGTTTACTGGCAGGCTGCGTCGCACAGCCGGCAAAACAGGCTGTAACCGCACAGAGCTGCAAAGCGGACAACCAGATGGAACAAACCACGCTCTATTTCGGCTTAAGTCGCCCGGCCGGGAAAGATATCACCGCGCAGGAGTGGCAGCAGTTTGTTGATACGGACGTAACGCCGCGTTTTCGTGACGGCCTGACGGTGTTTGATGCGCGCGGGCAGTGGCTGGGGAACGATGGCAAGGTGGCTAAGGAAGCGAGCAAAGCGCTGATGTTGATCCACGGGAAAGATGCCGGAAGCGAAAGCAATATCGAAACGCTACGTACGCTGTACAAAACCCGTTTCGGGCAAGAATCTGTGATGCGTGTTGACCAGCCGGTTTGCGTGCAGTTCTGATAGAAAAACGGCGGGTGATAAGCCCGCCTCTTAAGGAAGGTGCGATTTAATCGGTGGGGTTCAGTGGAGTCCTTAGCTGTATTAGCCTTACCTTAGCTGAGCTGT
>NZ_CBFFRL010000421.1:0-1355 GCF_965644215.1 Phytobacter sp. V69 | reverse complement strand
TTATCTTTCAATGGTCAAGCTGGGTTGCATCCGATTGTTTTACAAGAGGTTATGCAATTAAGGGACACAGCCTAGTTGACGTTACTTAAGCGGACTTTCGTGCCGGGATGGGTGAGGGTGGTGTGATGTCTACGCGGTGTGCGTCGAGCATAGCTTTCACGGCTTTATTTGGTTCGTGAAATGGCACAACCATCAGCACTGCTACGGCGCGCAAAATTTCAACAGAAAACATGGTAATCCCACCGCCTGAATTGGCAGGGATTAATCCCCTATGCCAATTGACGTAATCGTATGCAGCCGCACTCAAATAAAACAGAAAAACAGACCCATAGCCTTTGTCGTAAGGTGGGATGCGTGTATTAGTTATACCTGAACGGCAGCAGCGGTATCAAAACAACACCGCCATTTCAAATCTGGGAAACAAAAAAGCCACTTAAGAAAGTGGCTTTTTTGCAAGATTTTAAAGATAAATTTGGTGGCCCCTGCTGGGTTTGAACCAGCGACCAAGCGATTATGAGTCGCCTGCTCTAACCACTGAGCTAAGGGGCCGTGGCGGGGGATTATAAAGTAACTTCTCCAGGCAATCCAGCATCAACATCCCATCTGCCTGTTTTATAAACAACGCATTTTCAATCCGTTATACTTAAGTCTCACGTCCAACATTAGGGGAAAGAGATGATCCATGACATTCTCGCACCAGGATTACGCGTCGTTTTCTGCGGCATTAATCCGGGCAAGTCTTCTGCACACACTGGTTTCCACTTTGCACATCCGGGAAACCGGTTCTGGAAAGTCATTCACCAGGCGGGCTTTACTTACCGGTTATTGCGTCCTGATGAAGAGCGGCATTTATTGGATACCCGCTGTGGCATTACGATGCTGGTTGAACGCCCGACGGTACAGGCCAATGAGGTCGGGTTGCATGAACTACGTTCAGGTGGGCGAGAGCTGATTAAAAAGATGGAAGACTATCAACCTGCGGCACTTGCCATTTTAGGCAAGAATGCCTTCGAGCAGGCATTCAGTGTGCGTGGGGCTCCATGGGGCAAGCAGAATTTCACCATTGATGCGACTCAAGTTTGGGTACTCCCAAACCCCAGTGGGCTGAACAGAACAACGCTTGAGAAGCTTGTGCAAATTTATCGTGAACTGGATGACACGTTGGTGATGAGAGGGTTATAGCAGTGAATCCTGCCATAAAGCATCATTGATATTAATGAATGGAAGTTGTTCTGGAGATTTCAACAAAAAGAAATATGAACCCGAATCGTTGAATGATTTGGCTAAGGAAGGTGCGATTTAATCGTCAATTATGAGAACATAACCCTTTCTTTGACATAGACTTTTCACGATGC
>NZ_CBFFRL010000420.1:0-1375 GCF_965644215.1 Phytobacter sp. V69 | reverse complement strand
AAAACGTGTGTTTTTAGTCATCCTGTTTACCTCTCTCTCAAAGAGTTTAGTCTCCAGGATTCCCGGGGCGGTTCAGTTCGCGACAATTATTTTGTCCGGTTTGTAATCTGAGATCACAACCTACTCAATCATGGAGATGTTGTGTCTCTTACCGACAAACAGGTCATTCTCTATATGAAAAATAGCAACAAAGGGGCGACTCAAGAAGTCGCTGCCGCCAGAAGCGGTATCTCTGTTCGTTCTGCCCGTCGGCGGGCTAAAAATCACTGATTCGCTCTGGCCCTGCACCGCTGACTTTCATTATGGCGGCAAAATGTTTTTGAATAAGCTGTAACTTCAGTTGATTAAACTGCGGGTCGTGCCAGTGGTCATTAAATTCAAACGGATCGCTATCTAAGTCGAACAGCTCCCCCTCTTCTGCATCGTGGTACACATTCAGCTTATAGCGGCCATCAAAATACATACTAGCGCGCGAACCGATGCTGCCGGGAAATCCAAGTGCGTCAAAATATTCAGAAAGCACATAAGGCTTATGCTGATGTAGTGCACTGTCGCCCCTGAGCAAAGAATACAGCGATTGTCCTTGGTTATGCGCCGGTAATGCTATCCTCGCGCTTTCCAGCAACGTCGCAGGAATATCAACCAGCTCGACTAAGGCATTTGAACGCCTCTGTGGCGCAAAACCCTGCGGCCAGCAGACAATTAGTGGCACATGCACCAGCCCTTCATAAAAGCGACAGCCTTTGTAGAGTAAACCGTGATCACCCAGCATCTCCCCGTGATCGCTCATAAAGATAACCAGCGTATTCTGCCGCTGCCCACTCTCATCAAGCA
The DNA here is from genome assembly GCF_965644215.1 of Phytobacter sp. V69. Classification (NCBI taxonomy): domain Bacteria; kingdom Pseudomonadati; phylum Pseudomonadota; class Gammaproteobacteria; order Enterobacterales; family Enterobacteriaceae; genus Phytobacter; species Phytobacter sp. V69. Next base: position 541 of record NZ_CBFFRL010000420.1, on the reverse strand, counting down.
ACGAGGTAAGGCTGCCGACCATATCGTCCACCAGAGCTATCATGGCGAAATAGGCCGCGCGAATTGCCTTCGCGTCCCAGAATTCCGGCGGCGTATCATGGCTGCCTTGCAGGCTTTCCCCCTCTACCGCCACGTTCGGATCGACAGCCTTTTTGGTCTGCTGGTCGACCCGCGTAAAGCGCGCCTGATGGTCTAGATCGCTCTCTGCAAACAGCGGTGGGCGAATGGCATCCGCATCAATACGCTGCAAATAGTCCTGCGGCGGATCAAATGGCGGATGTGGGTCGTAAAGGTTAATGCTGAGGAACCACGGAGACTGCTGATGCCGGGAGATAAATTCTCGCGCCCGCTCTTTCGCCCAGGTGGTCTGGTGAAACTCCGTCGCAACGCCCTGATAGATCGCGCCATGCGCGTGGGCGTAAAGCGACTGCGGATCAACTCCCTTTTCTTCCAGCCACGTCTGGTAATCGTGACCTTCCGGCCAGTCCGGGTGCGGATGCTGGCTCCAGTAAAACTCATCGTAACCATCGTCGGGGCGATG